>NZ_VDFS01000021.1:0-14175 GCF_006151955.1 Georgenia sp. 311
CCGCGCGCCGCACGTCGTCCTCGCGCAGCGCGTCGCGCACGATGCGGCGCGGGTCGTACTGGCGCGGGTCCAGGGAGCGCAGGTCGAGGTCGCCGAGCTCGGGGCCGAGCTCGGCACGCACCCGCTCCGTCGTCGTCGCCGAGAGCTGGCGCAGGTTGCGCACCAGCCGGCCGAGCTGCTCCGCGTACTGGGGCAGACGCTCGGGGCCGACGAGGATGATCGCCAGCAGGGCGATGACGGCGAGCTCGGACCCGTTGATCGGCACGGCCCAAGGATAGTTCGCCGTCAGCCGCTGTCGGCCTCGTCGAGGACGACCTCGACCTCGCGCTCCTGCCCGTCCTCGGTGCGCACCGTGAGCACGACCGTGTCGCCCGGCGCGCGCGAGCGCACGGCGACGATGAGCTCGGAGGGGGTGGTGACGGGCTGGCCGTCGAAGTGGGTGATGATGTCGCCCGGCTCGATGCCGGCCTCGTCGCCCGGACCGCCGGGCGTCACCGCCGGGGTGTCGGCGGCGCCGTCCTGGAGCACCTGGACGCCCTCGCCCGTGTAGCGGGTGTCGAGGGCGACGCCGATGACCGGGTAGGTGGCGCGGCCGGTCTCGATGATCTGCTCGGCCGTGCGGCGCACCTGGTTGGACGGGATGGCGAAGCCGAGCCCGATGCTCCCGGTCTGCCGGCCGCCCGCCTGGGCGATGGCCGTGTTGATGCCGATGACCTCGCCCGCCGTGTTGAGGAGGGGCCCGCCGGAGTTGCCGGGGTTGATCGCGGCGTCGGTCTGGATCGCGTTGATGAACGACGTGCCGCCGCTGTCGCCGCCGGCCTGCACCGGCCGGTTGAGCGCGGAGATGATCCCGCTCGTCACGGTCCCCTCCAGGCCGAGCGGCGCGCCGACGGCGACGACCGGGTCCCCCACGACGAGGGAGTCGGAGTCGGCGAGGGGAAGCGGGGTGAGGCCGTCGAGGTCGACCTTGAGGACGGCGAGGTCGTAGTCGGCGGTGCGGCCGACGATCTCGGCCGGCTCCTGCGTGCCGTCGATGAAGGTCACCGCCACCCGGCCGCCACCGTCGGCCGCCGCGGCGATGACGTGGTTGTTCGTCACGAGGTAGCCGTCCTCACGCAGGACCATGCCGCTGCCGCTCGAGGCGCTCGTGCCGCTGACGACCTCGATGAAGACGGTGCTGTCCAGCGCCGCCGCGGCGATCCCGGCGATCGACTCCGGGGCGCGGTCGGTGGACGTCGGGCTGCTCGGCAGCGGCAGCGCGCCGGAGGTCTGGGCGGGCCACAGCGCCCGGGCGCCCAGGGCCCCGAGGACGACGCCGCCGAGCAGGGCGACGAGGACGAGGAGGACGACGACGCCGGTCCCCACCGTCCCGCGCCGACGGCGCCGGCCGGCGCCCTCCGGTCCGGCGGGCCACTGCCCCGGTCCGTGCCACGGCTGCCCGGGCGCCCGCCACTGCTGGGAGGCCTGCCACGGTCCGGCCTGGTCGGCGTGCTGCGTGCCGTCCGGCGCGGCTGCGGCCGGGTAGCCGGGGGCCGGGTGGTCGGCGGTCGGGTGGTCGGCGGTCGGGTGGACGGTGGTCGCGTCGGTGGGGGCACCGTCCTCGGGCGTGCCACCGCCCGCCGGGGAGGACCAGGGCAGGGCGGAGCCGGTCCGCGGCCACGGCTCGGAGGCGGGCTGCTGCGCCCCCTGCTGCTCGGCGCCGGGGGCGTCCCCCGGCGCCGGGGCGGCCGGGTGCTGCGGTGCGGGCGTCTCCTCGGGCCGCGGTGCCCACGAGCCGTGCTCGGCCGGCTGCCCGCCGGCGGGCGGCCACGGGTCCTGCGCCCCTGCGGCGGGCTGCTGCGCCGCGGCGTCGGCCGGCGCGGCCCAGGGGAAGCCCTCGGCCGGCGGCGGCGTGGCGCCGGGCCGGTGCGCGCCGCGGCGGGAGCGCCACCCGAGACGTCGCCTCTGGCGTGGGGCGGCGTCGTCGCGGGAGGCGAGTGCGGGTCCGGCAGGGGCCTCGGGGGCGGCGTCCTGGGGGTCGTCGTCCTCGAGGGCGGCGTCGTCGACGGGCTCACGCTCGTCGTCCACGCTGTAGGGCTCGGTGCGGGGCGCCGGCGCGGGCGGGTAGCCGGGCTCCTGCTCGCCGGGTCGTTCGTCCATGGGCACAGTCTCCTCCCTGTTCACGCTGCGCGGGCGGTCAGCCCTCGACCCACCGCGTCACACTCTCCCAGCCGCGGGCCAGCCGCGCGCCGAGCGAGGTGTCGTAGCCCTCTGCCGGGAGGGCGCCGCGGATCGCGTCGCTGAAGGTTGCGTCGTCGGGCGCCGAGAGGAGGACGACGACGCAGTCGGCGCTCTGCAGGGCGACGTCGTGGACGCCGGTCGGCAGGAGCACGGCCTCGTGGCCACCGCCGAGCTCGGCGCGCAGCGCCGTGGTGTCGCTGTCGGGGGCGAGGACGCCGCGCTGCTGCAGGACACGCACGTGCGCCATCGCCCCGGCGAGCTCGAGCTCGAGGACCTCCCCCAGCTCGGTGTCGAAGACCTCGACGTCGACGACGCGCATCCCGTGCGGCAGCGTCTCGGGCGTGCTCCACCCCTCGGCCGCGAGCCACGCGACGATCTCGTCGCTCGCCTCCTCGGTGCCCAGCCCCTCGGGCAGCTCCGTGGGGCGCTCCCCCGCGTCCCCGCTCACCGCGGCGACGAGCGCGTTCGGGTCGGTGCGCGTCTCCGCGACACCCCCGACGACGGCGAGCCCCACGACCGCCACCCCGGTCGCGGCCCCGACGCCGGCGCCCACGAGGAAGGCGCGGCGCCGCCCGCGGCGCCGCTCGGCCGGCCCGGGCGACAGCGCGAGGAGCCGCTCGGTGAGCCCCGGGTCCGGCTCGACGTCCTGGGCGCCGCTGAGCACGGCGCGCGAGGCCCGCTCCTCGGCGAGCAGCCACGCGCAGCGCGGGCAGGCGGCGGCGTGGCCGAGCAGTGCCTCGGCCTCGGCCGCCGGGAGCTGGCCGTCGACGAGGGGGGCGACGCGGTTGCCCAGGTGGTTCATCCGGCCATCTCCCGGACGCCGGGCCGCAGGTGGGCGAGCTGGTCGCGCAGCATGGCGCGCCCCCGGTGGATCCGCGAGCGCACGGTGCCCATCTTGATCCCGAGCGTCGCGGCGATCTCCTCGTAGGACAGCCCTTCGACGTCGCACAGCACGACTGCCGCGCGGTACTTCGGGGGCAGCGCGCTGAGGGCGGCCTGGACGTCGGGGTCCACGTGCCCGTGCTCGAAGCGCCGGTGCAGGTCGTGCTCCTCGTGGGAGGCGGGCAGGTCCTCCGCCTGCTCCCCGAGCTGGGTGACCCGCACCCGCGAGCGCTTGCGGGCGCCGTCGAGGAAGAGGTTGGTCGTGATCCGGTGCAGCCAGCCCTCGAAGGACCCGGGCTGGTAGGAGTGCAGCGAGCGGAAGACCCGGACGAACGTCTCCTGCGTGAGGTCCTCGGCGTCGGCCTTGTTGCCGGTGAGCCGGTAGGCCAGCCGGTAGACCCGGGCCGAGTGGTCCCTGACGATCTCCTCCCAGGACGGCGTGGTCCAGGTGGCGTCGTCGGTCGTCATCGCGGCGGCCTCTCGTCGGGTGTAGATGACAGGATACGAGGCGAACCTGGGGACCACCTGGGAGCGGGCACGGCGGCGCTACGATCAGGGGCACCCGCTCGCCGTCGCCCACCCCCCTGGAGGCACACCATCGCTGCCGAGAAGGCCCTCAGCTGGGCCTACACCGAGGAGTTCATCGCCGAGGACGACGTCACCGCCGCGGCCCGGCGCCGCGGCGAGGAGCTCGGCGCCCCCGTCGTCAGCCCGGGGACGGGCGCGGCGCTGCGGCTGCTCGCCGCCGCCGTCGGCGCGCGCGCCGTCGTCGAGATCGGCACGGGCACGGGCGTGAGCGGCCTGTGGCTGCTCGGCGGCATGCGGCCCGACGGCGTCCTCACGACCATCGACGTCGACACCGACTACCAGCGCGCGGCCCGCGAGGCCTTTACCGCCGCCGGGGTGCGCTCGGCGCGCACCCGGCTCATCTCCGGCCGGGCGATGGACGTCCTGCCCCGGATGGCCGACGGCGCCTACGACCTCGTGCTCGTCGACGCCGAGCCGGCCGACGTCGCCGACTACGTCCAGCAGGCGGTGCGCATGCTCCGCGTCGGCGGGGTGCTCGCCGTGACGAACACGCTGTGGCACGACAGGGTCGCCGACCCCGCGCGCCGCGACGAGGCGACCGTGGCGATGCGCGAGCTGGGCAAGGCCGTCCGCGGGGACGAGCGGCTCACCGCGGCCCTGCTGCCCACGGGCACCGGGCTGCTCACCGCCGTCCGGCGCGGCTGACCCGCACGCGACCGGGCCCTGGACGCGAGCAGCGCCCGCCGGGAGGACCCGGCGGGCGCTGCTGCGCTTCTAGGTACTGAGGGCTCAGGCCTCGGGGAAGCCGTCGAGCACGGCGGCCGAGGCGGACAGGCCCAGGCGGGTGGCGCCGGCGTCGATCATCGCCTGCGCGGCGGCCGCGTCGCGGATGCCGCCGGAGGCCTTGACGCCCAGCCGGCCACCGACGGTACGGTCCATGAGCTCCACGGCGTGGACGCTCGCCCCGCCCGCGGGGTGGAAGCCGGTCGAGGTCTTGACGAAGTCCGCCCCCGCGGCCTCGGCGGCCCGGCAGGCGGCGACGATCTGCTCGTCGTCCAGGGCCGCGGACTCGATGATGACCTTGAGGACGGTCGGGGCCGGGGCGGCGGCGCGGACGGCCGCGATGTCGGCCTCGACCCGCGCCCAGTCGCCCTCGTAGGCGGCGGCGAGGTTGATGACCATGTCGACCTCGGCGGCGCCGTCGGCGACGCACCGGGCCGCCTCGGCAGCCTTGACCTCGCTGTGGTGGGCGCCGGAGGGGAAGCCGCACACCGTGGCGACGACGACGCCCTCGGCGTCCTCCAGCGGGAGGTGCGAGGGCGAGACGCACACGGCGAGGACGCCGAGCTCCTTGGCCTCGGCGACCAGCGCGGCCACCTGGTCGTGGGTCGCCTCGGGCTTGAGCAGGGTGTGGTCGATCAGCTGGGCGACGGCGGCGCGCGGGGTCATGGCTTCCTCCTGGGGGGCGGGGTGTCGGTGGTCCGAGCCTATCGGCCGTCAGACGCCGTCCCCGTCATCCTCGGGCTCGTCGGGCTCGGGGACCTCGGTGGCCTGCTCGACCTGGTCGGCGACGCTCGCCTCCCGGTCGGGGTCGACGACCTCCGGCGGGTCGTAGTCCTCGCCGGTGGCGGGGTCCAGAGCCGCGACGGCCTCCTCGGGGTCCTGGGGCAGGTCGGCGTCGGTGTTCGGGGAGATGCTCATCGTCACCCTTCCTCGGTCGGTGCTGTCGGGTGTCCAGTGTGGCCCGTCCCGCGGCCGCCCGCAGCGAGGCTCAGGCCGGGACGGGGAGGAGCACGGCGGTGACGTGGGTCCACCCGCCGAGCGCGGGGTGCGGGCCCGTGCGGCCGAGGAGATCACTCACCGGCACGGTGTGCACCGAGCCCTCCGCGGGCTCGTAGACCTGCAGGGTGCCGGGCAGGGCCGCCCCGGGCGGCGGGGGCACGGCGAGGACGACGTGGCGCGGGACGGCGTGGGAGAGCCCGCCGCGCACGTCGCCGCCGACGTAGACCGGCACCGGGATGCCCCGCCGGTTGGCGGCCTCGACGAGGCCGAGGACGTCCGCGGCCTCCGGGGAGGAGTCGCTGACGGGCCGTACGCGGTACCGCACGCCGGGGAAGCGGGCCTCCCGGGCGGCCGTCCAGGGCGGGGTGCCGAGCGAGGCGGGCCAGGGCAGCGGGCCCAGCGCCCGGCGTCCGGTGGCCGCCTTGACCTGACGCTGCGCGGCCGCGAACCGTTCGCCCGCGCCGCCGCGGACGTCCTGCGCGGGGACCTCGGGCGGGCGGGGGCCGGCCGGCAGCCGGCCGGTCTCGAGCCACTGGGCCAGGGCGGGGTCGCCGGTGGCGGCGAGCATGACGAGCACGGCCGAGCCGCACGTCGACCCGTCCACCTGCCGGGCGCGCGCGTCACCGAGGAGGACGGGCAGGCCCTCCGCGGCTGCGGCGCGCGGCCGCGAGGTGCCGGCCGGACTCTCGGTCCCACCGCTCGCGGCGCTCGGCCCCACGGTGCCGGCCACCGGCACGTGCCCGCCCGCCGCGGCGGCCGGACCCGTCGGGACGACCGGCGCCGCAGGTCCGGCAGCCGCCCGGACCGGACGGCTCAGCGCCGCGAGGGGCGCGGTGAGCTGCCAGCGGTGCCAGTGGGACTCGGCCACCTCAGCCAGCGATCTTCTCGAGGACGACCTCACCGGCCCGGACACCCTCGTCGGAGGCACCGATGTCGATGCCGCCCTCCAGGGCCTGACGGGCGCGGTCGAAGCGCTCGGGGGTGTCGGTGTGCATGGTGAGCAGGGGCTGGCCCGCGGTCACCCGGTCGCCCGGCTTCGCGTGCAGCTCGACGCCCGCTGCGGCCTGGACGGCGTCGCCCTGGCGGGCGCGGCCGGCGCCCAGGCGCCACGCGCACACGCCGACGGCGTAGGCGTCCAGGCGCGTGAGCACGCCGTCCTCCTGCGCCGTGATCGTCTCGGTCTCCTTGGCGGTGGGCAGCGGGGCGTCCGGGTCGCCGCCCTGGGCGCTGATCATCCGGCGCCACACGTCCATCGCGCGGCCGTCGGCGAGCGCGGCGCGCGGGTCGGCGTCGGTGCGACCGGCGGCGTCGAGCATCTCCCGGGCGAGGGCCACGGTGAGCTCGACGACGTCGGCGGGACCGCCACCGGCGAGCACCTCGACCGACTCGCGGACCTCCAGGCCGTTGCCGGCGGTGAGGCCGAGCGGGGTGGACATGTCGGTGAGCAGGGCGGTGGTGCGCACGCCCGCGTCGGTGCCGAGGGCGACCATCGTGCGGGCGAGCTCGCGCGCGGCGTCGATGTCCTTCATGAACGCGCCCGAGCCGACCTTGACGTCCAGGACGAGCGAGCCGGTGCCCTCGGCGATCTTCTTGCTCATGATCGAGGAGGCGATGAGCGGGATGGCCTCGACGGTGCCGGTGGTGTCGCGCAGCGCGTAGAGCTTCTTGTCCGCCGGGGCCAGGCCGGTGCCGGCGGCGCAGATGACCGCGCCGACGTCCTCGAGCTGGCGCAGGATGGCGTCGTTGTCGAGGTCCGCACGCCAGCCGGGGATCGCCTCGAGCTTGTCGAGGGTGCCGCCGGTGTGGCCCAGACCGCGCCCGGACAGCTGGGGCACGGCGACGTCGAAGACGGCGACGAGCGGGGCGAGGGGCAGGGTGATCTTGTCGCCCACTCCCCCGGTCGAGTGCTTGTCGGCGGTGGGCCGGCTGAGGCCGGAGAAGTCCATCCGCTCGCCAGAGGCGATCATCGCGGCGGTCCAGCGGGCGATCTCCCCGCGGTCCATCCCGCGCAGGAAGATCGCCATGGCGAGGGCGGACATCTGCTCGTCGGCGACGACGCCGCGGGTGTAGGCGTCCACCACCCAGTCGATCTCTGCGACGGAGAGGGTGCCGCCGTCACGCTTGGTCCGGATGATGTCGACAACGTCGAAGGCTTCGGTCATGACCCAACCCTAGGGGCGCGAACGACCGAGCGCTGGGAGGAAGGGCCCGCCACGTCAGCGGCCCTCCAGGTGCCCGGGGCCGAACGCCTCGGGGAGCACCGCGGTCATCGGCTGGATGCCGGAGGGCATGTCGACGAGCAGCTCGGGCCCACCGTGCTCCCACAGCAGCTGGCGGCAGCGGCCGCACGGGATGATCACGGTGCCGTCGCCGTCGACGCAGGTGAAGGCGACGAGGCGGCCCCCGCCGGTGGCGTGCAGCTCGGAGACGAGGCCGCACTCGGCGCACAGGGCCAGCCCGTAGGAGGCGTTCTCGACGTTGCAGCCGGTGACCGTGCGGCCGTCGTCGACGAGCGCGGCGGCACCGACCGGGTAGCGGGAGTAGGGGACGTAGGCGCGGGGCAGCATCCCCCGGGCGAGCTCGCGCAGCCGGTCCCACGTCGTGTCGTCGATCATGTCGCTCTCCTCCTGGTCGGTGGCCTCCCGCCGTGGCGTGAGGTGGGCCGCTGGCGGGAGGACGTCGGTGGCCCCGGCCCCCGAGGGGGCCGGGGCCGACCGGCTACTTGATGTAGGGCTTGTTCTCCGCGGCCGGCGGGCGGACCCGCCCGACGAGGCCGGCGACGGCGAAGATGGTGATGACGTAGGGCAGCATGAGGAGGAACTCCCCGGGGATGCCCGCGCCACCCATCGTGCTCAGCATGTTGGCGAGGTTACGCGACAGCCCGAACAGGAGCGCTGCGGCGACGGCCCCGATCGGGTTCCACCGGCCGAGGATCATCGCCGCGAGGGCGATGAAGCCGTTGCCGGCGGACATGTCCCGGCCGAACGCCAGGCCCGAGCCCAGGGTGAAGAACGCACCGCCGAGGCCGGCGAGGGCGCTGCCGAGGATCGGGGTGACCCACCGGGTGCGGATGACGTTGATGCCGACGGTGTCCGCGGCCTTGGGGTGCTCGCCGACGGCGCGCACCCGCAGGCCCCAGCGGCTGCGGAACAGGAAGAACTGCAGCGCGATGATCGCCGCGTACATGAGGTACACGAGGATGTTCTGGTTGAAGAGCACCGGGCCGATGATCGGGATGTCCGAGAGGATCGGCACCGGGAGCGTCGGCAGCCGGAAGCGCTGGTTGAGGTCCGGGTTGTCGCTGAGGACGGTGGAGAAGAAGAACGTCGTCAGGCCGAGCACGAGGACGTTGAGCACGACACCGACGATGATCTGGTCGACCCAGTACTTCACGCTGAAGAACACGAGCAGGACGCCGACGAGCGCACCGGCGATCGGTGCGGCGATGACGCCGACGTACGGGTTGCCGGCCAGCGAGGCGACGATCGCGGAGAGGAACGCACCGGCGAGCAGCTGGCCCTCGATCGCGATGTTGACGACGCCGGAGCGCTCGCACATGACGCCGGAGAGGGCGCCGAAGACGAGCGGCACCGACAGGGCGAGCCCACCGATGAGGAGGGAGGTCAGCGGGATGGTCCCGCCGGCCCCGGCCCAGGTGAGGAAGGCGAGGACGAAGGCCGCGCCGAAGACCGACGGCGGCCACCACCCGGCCGGCTCACGCCGGACGGCGCGGAACGCGGCGTAGGCGGCCACCGCGGCCATGACGAGGGTGAGCACCCACAGCGCCGGCACCGTCGGGACGACGGTGTTGGGCAGCTCGGTGACCTCCCCGCCGGTGGCGGTGCGGAAGGTCGTCGTCTCCTCGGACTCGGTGAACAGGACGAACCCGAACAGGGAGACGAGGGTGAAGGCGATCATGATCCCGGGCGCGCGCCACTTGACGGGCGGGACGATCACGGGCGTCTTCTCGGCGGGCATGGTGGCGGTGCTCATGCCGCAGCCTCCTTCGCGACGAGCGCCGACCTGCGCCGGGGCCGGTCGGGAGCCGGCAGGCGGAAGATCGCGCGGACGAGTGGGGGTGCAGCGATGAGGAGCACGATGATCGACTGCACGACCAGGATGATGTCGATGGGGGTGTCGGTGGTCGACTGCATGAGGAACCCACCGGCCTTGAGGGCGCCGAAGAGCAGGCCGGCCGCCAGGGTGCCCCACGGGCGGGAGCGGCCGAGCAGGGCGACGGTGATCGCGTCGAAGCCGTAGGTCGCGGCGACGCCCGACGTGAGGAGCTGCTCGGTGCCGAGCACCTGCGCCGAGCCACCGAGGCCGGAGAGCGCGCCGGCGATGAGCATCGCGAGGATCATCACCTTGTTCACCGAGACGCCCGAGTTGCGGGCGGCGTCGATGTTGGCGCCGACGGCGCGCAGCTCGAAGCCGAACGTCGAGCGCTCCACGAGCCACCACACGAGCGCGGTGACCGCGATCATGACGATGAAGCCGAAGTGGAGGCGGAAGCCCTCGCCGAGGATGAGCCCGTAGAGCGAGGTGTCGCGCACGTAGGGCGAGCGGGGCAGGGCGGACCCGCCCTGCTGGAACGCGGGCTGGGTGAGCAGCCAGCCGATGAAGTACACGGCGATGTTGTTGAGCATGATCGTGACGATCACCTCGTTGGCACCGGTCCGGGCCTTGAGGACACCGGCGATGCCGCCGTAGATCGCGCCGCCGAGCATCGCGGCGATCACCGCGAGGATGATGTGCAGGACGATCGGCAGGTCGAGCGCGAAGCCGACCCAGCCACCGGCGACGGCGCCGAGGATGATCTGGCCCTGGCCACCGATGTTGAACATGCCGGCGCGGAAGGCGACGGCGATGCCCAGACCGGTGAACACGAGCGGCACCGAGAACACGAGGGTCTCGGTGAGCGGCCGGATCGCCCGGGTGAAGGTCTCCGCCCGGTAGTCGAAGATCGCGCCGCGGAACAGCGCGTTGTACGCGGAGGCGATGGCGTCCCACGCGGCCGAGAGGAGGTCTCCGGGCCGGGTGAAGAAGTAGCTCGCGGCCTCCTGGACCCGGGTGTCGGCGGCGGCGATGAGGATCGCGCTCAGCGCCAGGGCGATGACGATCGCCAGGACGGTGACGAGCCAGCTACCGGAGAGGATCTCGCGGGCGAACTGCGAGCTCCGGCTCGGGGGCCGCAGCCCGGCGGCCTGCTCACGGGCCGAGGGGGACTCCTCGGCCTGGGCGACGACGTCGCCCGGGTGCTCCTCGCGGCGGGGGACCTGGTCCTCGCTCACAGCTTCTCCTCACTCATGACGTCCGCGGCGGCCAGGGCCGTGCGGTGCTCCGCGGACTGGGCGCGGGCCTCCTCGAGCGGGACGCCGGCCATCATGAGGCCGAGGACGTCGCGCTCCGTGTCCCCCGGGACGATGCCGACGACGCGTCCGCGGTACATCACCGCGATCCGGTCGGCCAGGGCCATCACCTCGTCGAGCTCGCTCGACACGAGGAGGACGGCGGTGCCGTTGTCCCGCTCGACGACGAGCCGCTCGTGGATGAACTCGATCGACCCGACGTCGACGCCGCGCGTCGGCTGGGAGGCGACGAGGACGCGCAGCGGGCGGGACATCTCCCGGGCCACGACGACCTTCTGCTGGTTGCCTCCGGACAGGGTGGAGATCGGGTCCTGCACGTCGGTGAGACGCACGTCGAACTCCTGCGAGCGCCGGCGGGCGTTCGCGTCGACGACGCTCGGCAGCACGGTGCCGAAGCGGGCGAAGGGCCGCGTGTCGTACAGGTCGAGGACGAAGTTCTCGGCGACCGAGAAGCTCGAGATGACACCGCTCGTCGAGCGGTCCTCGGGGACGAAGCCGAGCCCGGCGCGCAGGCGCTCCTTGACCGGCTGGCCGACCATCTCGCGGCCGGCGATGCGGATGGAGCCGCTCAGCGGGTCGGTGAGCCCGAGGATCGTCTCGGTGAGCTCGGTCTGACCGTTGCCCTGGACACCGGCGATGACGACGATCTCGCCGCGTCGCACGGTGAGGTCGACCCGGTCGACCGCCGCGCTGCCCTTGGCGTCGAGCACGGTGAGGTCGGAGATGACGAGCTCCTCCTCGCCCGGCTCCGCGGGCGCCTTGTCGACGGCCATGCTCACGCTGCGGCCCACCATGAGGGAGGCGAGCTCGGTCTCGGAGGACGTGGGGCTCGCCTCGCCGACGACCTTGCCGCGCCGGATGACGGTGATCGAGTCCGCGATCGCGCGGACCTCGCGCAGCTTGTGCGTGATGAAGACGATGGACGTGCCCTCGGCCTTGAGCTGACGCATGATCGCGATGAGCTCGTCGGTCTCCTGCGGGGTGAGCACGGCGGTCGGCTCGTCGAGGATGAGCACCTTGGCCTCGCGGGAGAGCGCCTTGATGATCTCCACGCGCTGCTGGGCGCCGACGGGCAGGTCCTCGATGACGGCGTCGGGGTCGAGGTTGAACCCGAAGCGGTCGGAGATCTCCTTGACCCGCTTGCGGGCGGCGCGGCGGTCGATGACACCGAGGGGTCCGGCCGGCTCGTAGCCGAGCGCGACGGACTCCGCGACGGTGAAGACCGGGACGAGCATGAAGTGCTGGTGCACCATGCCGATGCCGGCGGCGACGGCGTCGCCGGGGCCGTTGAACGTCACGGGCTCGCCGTCGAGGAGGATCTGCCCCTCGTCGGGCTCGTAGAGGCCGTAGAGCACGTTCATCAGGGTGCTCTTGCCGGCTCCGTTCTCACCGAGGAGGGCGTGGATCTCGCCGGGCTCGACGACCAGGTCGATGGAGTCGTTGGCGACGAGCGGACCGAAGCGCTTGGTGATGCCGCGAAGCTCGAGCTTCACTGGGCTGCTCCAAGGGTGTAGGTGGCCGCGGTGGCGGCCGTGCGGTGGACCGGGGGTCCGGGAAGGAAGGTGGGCGCGGCACGCACGGGGGCGACGGCGCCCGGACTGATGACGGCCCGGCCACCATGGGATGGCGGCCGGGCCGTCACGACGTCACATGAGGATCAGGGAGCGTTGACGGTCTCGACCGTGATCTCGCCGGAGATGATCTGCTCCTGGATCGCGGTGATCTGGTCCTGGAGCTCCTGGGGCACCTCGGCGCTGCCGAGGGCCAGGCTCACGCCACCGTTCTCGAGGTCACCGACGTAGGGGGTGCCGGAGAAGGTGCCCTCCGAGGCCTCCTTGATGGTCTCGAAGACGCCCGCGCCGATCTCCTTGACGACCGAGGCGAGGGTGATGTCGCCGTAGTCGGTCGACTGGGTCCAGTCGGAGTCCACGCCGACGATCCACACGTTGCCGGCGTTCTCGGCGGCAGCGGCCGCGCCGAGGCCCACGGGGCCCGCGACCGGCATGATGATGTCCGCGCCCTGGGCGATGAACTGCTCGGTCAGCGCCTGGCCCTGGCCCTGGTCCTCGAAGCCGCCGGAGAACGTGCCGTCCTGCGCCTCCTTGTCCCAGCCGAGGACCTGGACGTCGGTGCCGTTGTCCTCGTTGTACTTCGCGACGCCGTCGACGAAGCCGTCCATGAAGATGCTCACCGACGGGATCGGCAGGCCACCGAAGGTGGCGACGGTGCCGGTCTGGGTCATGCCCGCGGCGAGGTAGCCACCGAGGTAGGCCGCCTCGGCGGTGTTGAAGATGATCGGCTTGGCGTTGTCGAGCTCGACCGGCGCGGGCGGGTCACCCTCGGAGAAGGTCGCGTCGACGAGACCGAAGGCGAGGTCGGCGTTGCCCTCGGCAGCGCCCTGGATCGGGTCCTCGAGGAGGAAGCCGACACCGATGGTGATGTCGCAGCCCTGCTGCACCATGGCGTCGACGTTCGGGCCGAAGTCGGCGTCGCTCTGGGACTCGGCGTTGTTCATCTGGATGCCGAGCTCGGCCTCGGCGCGCACGGCGCCCTCCATGGCCGACTGGTTGAACGACTGGTCGTCCCAGCCGCCCTGGTCGGAGATGAGGCAGGCAAGGAAGTCGCTGGCGCCGTCGCCGGCAGCCTCGGTCTCGGTCTCCGCGGCGGTGGTCTCTTCGCCGCCCGGCTCGGTGGTGTCGTCCGGCGCGTCGCCACATGCGGCGAGCGTCAGCGTCGCCACGGCGGCCAGAGCCGTCGCGTAGATGCTCTTCTTCACGCTTACTCCTGGAGGTTAGGCCGGTGGTCCGGCGGAACGATGGGGGCGTTCACCGAACCAATCGGCTGTGTCTTGCTGACTTTAAGCCTCTGGAATGTGAGAACCGCCGCATGGTGAGACTACGGGGTGTTCTGTTACAGAAACGTTGCTATCGGGCGCGCACGGGAGCGCCCCCGCGGCCGGGGCGCACACGGCCCCCACGCGTCGGCGCGGTGACCCGCGGTTCGTAGCCTGCGAGCTGCGCCGTTCGGGCGAGAACGCGCATCCCGATCCCGATGGCGCGCTCGTCGACGACGAGGTCGCCCTGGTGGAGGTCGTACGCCGGGGCGCCCGGCGTCCGCGTGCCCAGGCGCACCATGGCACCGGGCACCCGGGACAGGTACCAGGCGAAGTCCTCCCCGCCGAGGGACTGCTCGGTGAGGACGACCGCCTCGCTCGAGACGACCTCGCGGGCGGCTCCGTCGAGCATGCGCACGCACTGCTCGTCGTTGACGACCGGGGGCATGCCGCGGATGTGCTTGAGGTCCACCTCCACGCCGTAGGGCGCGAGCAGCTCGTGGACGACGTCGTCGACGAGCGCGCCGGCGCGCTCCCACGTCTCGACGTCCAGGGAGCGCA
>NZ_VDFS01000021.1:14503-22219 GCF_006151955.1 Georgenia sp. 311
GTGCCCGCCCGGCGTTGACGGCGCCCCACGTGAGGTTGGCGCCCGAGCGCGGGTCGAGGCGGCGGTCGAGGACCGCGGGCAGCTGGGTGATGATGTGGCCGAGCGCGTAGACGACGTCGCCGGTGAGGTGCGGCCGGGAGGTGTGCCCGCCGTTCGAGCGGACGGTGATCGTCACGTTGTCCGACGCCGCGGTGATCGGGCCGATGCGCGAGCCGATCCGGCCCACCTCGAGCTTGGGCGCGCAGTGCACGGCGTACATCTGCTCGACGCCGTCGAGGACCCCGGCGTCGAGGAGCGACTTGGCGCCGCTGGGCTGGACCTCCTCGGCGGGCTGGAGGATGAGGCGGACGCCGACGGGCAGCAGGTCCTCCTCGGCCAGCCGGGCGAGGACGAGCCCCGCGCCGAGGACGGCGCTGGCGTGCACGTCGTGGCCGCAGGCGTGGGACAGGCCCTTGTTGCGCGAGCGGAAGGGCAGCCCGGTGGTCTCGGTGACCGGGAGGGCGTCGATGTCGCCGCGCAGGCCGATGCGCCGTCGGCCCCGCGCCCGCGGGTCGGGTCCGATGTCGCACACGAGCCCGGTGCTCGTGAGGCGGCGCGGGGAGAGCCCGGCGGCTTTGAGGCGGTCGGCGAGCAGGTCGGTGGTCTCGCGCTCCATCCACCCGAGCTCGGGGTTGGAGTGGATCTGCCGGCGGAGGGCGACGAGCTCGTCGTCGAGCTCGTCGGCGAGCTGGAGGAGACGGTCGACCGGAGGGACGTCGTTCACCCTCGCGACCCTAGCGCGGTTCCTCAGCGCAGCGCCTCGGGCAGCCGGTCCACGATCTCCTTGACCCGCTGCGCGTGGTCCGCCGTCGTCACGAGGAGGGCGTCGGGCGTGTCGACGACGACGGCGCCGGGGAGGCCGAGGACGGCGACGCGCCGGTCGCCCGGCACGACGAGGGCGCCGGGGCTGTCGAGGGCGAGGGTGAGGCCGGCGTCGCCGAGGGTGCGCACGCTCCCCTCCCCCGCGGGCAGCAGCCCGGCGAGGGAGCGCCAGTCGCCGACGTCGTCCCAGCCGAGGTCGGCGGGCACGACGGCGACCCCGCCGTCGGCGGCGACGGGCTCGGCGACGGCGTGGTCGATGGCGATGCGGGTGAGGCGCGGCCACTCACGGGCGAGCACCTCCTGCCGCCCGGGGGTGTCCCAGGCGCGGGCGATGGCGAGGAGACCGTCGTGCAGCGGCGGCTGGAGCCGGGCGAGGTGGTCGAGGAGCACCTGGGCGCGCACGACGAACATGCCGGCGTTCCACCGGTAGCGACCGGTGGCGAGGTACTCGGCGGCCGTCGCGGCGTCGGGCTTCTCGACGAAGCGGGCGACGTGCCGGGCCGTGGGGGCGCCGTCGAGGGCGAGCGGGTCTCCCTCCTCGATGTAGCCGAACGCGGTCGAGGGGTGGTCGGCGGCGACGCCGACGGTGACGACGTAGCCCGCGCGGGCCGCGGCGACCGCCTCGCGCACGGCGGCGGCGAAGGCGTCGGGGCGGCGCACGACGTGGTCGGCGGCGAACGAGCCGAGGACGACGTCGCCGTGGCGTTCGCGCAGGAGGGCCGCGGCGAGCCCGATCGCGGCCATCGAGTCGCGGCCCGACGGCTCGGTGAGGAGGTTCGCGGGCGGCAGCGCGGGCAGCTGGGTCCCCACCTCCGCCGCGTGGGCCTCGCCCGTGACGACCACGACGCCCTCGGCGAGCGGCGCGAGGCGGTCCCACGTCCCCTGGAGGAGGGTGCGCCCGCTGCCGGTGAGGTCGAGGAGGAACTTGGGGTGGGCGCGGCGGGACAGCGGCCACAACCGGGTCCCGGCCCCTCCGGCCGGGACGACGGCGTGGAACCCGGGGATCTGGCTCGGCGTCATGCGGGCAGCCTAGACAGGGGGTGGGAGGCAGCGCCCGTCCCGCCCGCCCCGCGCGCGCCGAGGTCGCACATCTCGATCCCAGGTCCTCCGATGTTTCCGGCGACCGCTGACGGGAACGTGCGACCTCGCGGCGGGTGTGGACGCCGGCCTCCGGGGGGGCGAGCGAGGAGTTGCGGGCCGGCCCCGTCTCGTAGGCGTTCAGCTAGCCGGTGACGAGCAGGGCGGCGGCCAGGGTGAGGGCGGTGATGCGGGTGAGGCGGGTGGTCGTGTCTCCTGCGGTGCGGCGCGCGGTGGGAACCGCCGAGCGCACGGCAGCGCCCGGGCGGTGTCCACGGCCTTCGGCCCCGATGTCAGTGGTCGCCGATAGCGTGAAGTCAGGTCGATCAGATGATCGGCGGCGAACCGAAGGAGGTGAGCAGGATGGGTGCACCGGCACCGATCGCCGTCGGTGAGCTGCTCCCCGCCGACCCCGCCGAGCCACCTCCCTGGCTGGTCGACGACGACGGGCCGGCCGAGCTGGCGCCGCTGCCGCCTGACCCGCTCGGGCCCGACCCCTTCGCAGGAGACGCCGACTCCGTCGGTGCCGTGCGACTCACGCAGGCCCCGCCTTCCGCCGGACCGCACGGGATCTCCGGGTCCGCCGCCGCTCTCGCGGACTTGCTCGCCACGGTCGCGCCCGGTCCACAGCTGGCCGGCGCCCTCGAGGCGACCGACCCGCGCGGGCTCGACCTCTACGACCTCGTCGAGGTCATCGCCGGGTACCACCGCCTCGCCTCCTGGGCCCACGCCCGGCTCACCGAGCTCACCGGCCGCCTCACCCGGCGCCCCGGGATCAACCCCCACCACCCGCTGCCCGGCGGTCGGTTCGCCGCTGACGCTGCCGCCGCCGAGCTCGCGCCGCGTCTGGGGATCCCCCGCCGCACCGCCCGCCGCATCGTCGGCAACGCCGCCCTCTTCCGCGACACCCTCGACCAGACCGCCGACGCCCTGCGGCTCGGTCACCTCGACCCCGTCAAGGCCGACACCCTCGCCCGGCTGCTCGGCGACCAGCCCGCGGACGTCGCGTGGGAGGTCCAGCGACAGGTCCTGCCCGGCGCCGCCCACCAGACGGCGAACCAGCTGAGCCGGGCGGTGCAGCAGGCCCTCGTCGCCGTCGACCCCCACCGTGCCTCCCAGCGTCATCGGGCGGCCCGGGAGGCGCGCCGGGTCGACCACCCGCGCCCACTCCCCGACGGCATGGCCGCCCTCTACGCCGTCCTGCCCGCCACCGACGCCGCCGGCCTCGATCTCGCGCTGGAGGCGGCGGCCATGGGCGCCAAGGCGGGTGGCGACACCCGCACGATCGACCAGCTCCGCGCTGACGCGCTCGCCCTCCTCGGCCACACCGCGCTGGACCAGGGGTTCATCGGTCTGCCCGAGAAGCCCGGACAGGAGCGAGTCGCAGGCGACGGCGCCCCCGACGTCCCGAGCGCGGCCACCGGCGCCGAGGACCTCCAACCGGTGAGCGACTACTTGCGGATGCTCCGCATGCCGGTCGGCACCATCGGCGGGCGGCGTGCCCAGATCCGGGTCACCGTCCCGCTCTCGGCCCTCGTGCTGCCGACCACCGCGCAGGGCGGCCTCGCCAACCCGGGCGAGTGCCCGGACCACCTCGCCGAAGGGCTGACCGAGCCACCGGGGAACAGCTCCGCCCACCTCGGCACCGAACGCACGGGGCCACCCGGGACCGCTCACAACCCGCCCCGCACGACCCGATCCGAGTCGTTCGTCCCGAGCACCGGCGCCCACGGCCTCCCGGGGCCGAGCCCCGATGACGACGGCCCCACCCCGGCCGAGGTCGCCGAGCTGGACGGGTACGGCCCGATCACCCCGGACGTCGCCCGCGCCCTCGCCCTGAGCGGCGGTACCTGGCAGCGCCTCGTCACCGACCCGCTCAGCGGCCGGCTCCTCGACGTCGGGCGCACCCGCTACCGGCCACCGGCCGCGATCGCCGAGCTCGTCCGGGCGCGGGACCGCACGTGCGTCGTCCCGGGCTGCTCGACCCCGGCCGCCGGCTGCGACCTCGACCACGTCGTCCCCTACCCGCAGGGACCGACGAGCGCGCTCAACCTCGCCGCCCTCTGCCCCGCCGACCACACCCTCAAGACCCTCGGCTCGTTCCGCCTCCGGCGCACCGGCGAGGGAACCTTCGAGTGGACCACCCCGAGCGGCCACCGCTACCACCGCGACCAGAACGGCCGGGTCACCTGGCGTCGCCCGGACTCTGCCACGTCGGCCGTGGCGACCCTCACCGGACCACCGTTCTAGACGAACCGGCCCGTCTGGGCCCTTGGTCCGGACCACTACCGACTTGTGACTACCATGCTGATGTGTCCACCACTCAAACTGCGGCGCGGCAGGTCAAGGGCCGCCGGACGTCGGTCGCTCTCAAGATCGTCATGGCCGCCACCGGGGTGCTCTTCCTGCTCTTCGTGCTGGCGCACATGTACGGAAACCTCAAGGCGCTCTCCGGGCAGGAGGCCTACGACGGCTACGCGCACCACCTGCGCGTGCTCGGCGAGCCGATGCTCCCCTACGAGGGCTTCCTCTGGATCATGCGCGTGGGCCTCATCGTCAGCCTCGTGCTGCACGTATGGGCGGCGGCGCAGCTCACCCGCCGCAAGCGGGCCGCGCGTACGCAGAAGTACGCGGTGAAGAAGTCGGTCGCCTCGACCCTCTCGTCCCGCACGATGATGTGGGGCGGTCTGACGATCCTCCTCTTCCTCGTCTTCCACATCCTCCAGTTCACGACCCTCACCATCGAGGTCGGCGGGTCCTACGACAGCCCGTACGAGCGGTTCGTCGCCGCGTTCGAGGTCTGGTGGCTGGTGGCGATCTACGTCGTCGCGATGATCGCCCTCGGGATGCACCTGCGCCACGGCATGTGGAGCGCGGTGCAGACCCTCGGCTGGTCCAACCGCAACCGCCAGGCGGCGCTCAAGGCGACCGCGCTCGCGGTCTCGCTCGTCATCGTCGTCGGCTTCCTCCTGCCGCCCCTCGCCATCGCCTTCGGCATCGTCTAGACCCTGCGGAGTAGTGCTTTCCATGACCGAACAGCTCATCGACGGCCTCTACCGCGAGGGCGCCCCGATCGCCGACACCAAGGCCCCGGCCGTCCCCGTCGACCGACGCTGGCGCGAGCGCCAGTTCGGCGCCCGCCTCGTCAACCCGGCCAACCGCCGCAAGATCAGCGTCATCATCGTCGGGACCGGCCTGGCCGGCGCCTCGGCGGGCGCGACGCTCGGCGAGGCCGGCTACAACGTCAAGTCCTTCTGCTACCAGGACTCCCCCCGCCGGGCGCACTCGATCGCCGCGCAGGGCGGCATCAACGCGGCGAAGAACTACCGCAACGACAACGACTCCGTGTTCCGGCTGTTCTACGACACCGTCAAGGGCGGGGACTTCCGCGCCCGGGAGTCCAACGTCTACCGCCTGGCCGAGGTCAGCGCGAACATCATCGACCAGTGCGTCGCCCAGGGCGTGCCCTTCGCCCGCGAGTACGGCGGCCTGCTCGACAACCGCTCCTTCGGCGGCGTCCAGGTCTCGCGCACGTTCTACGCCCGCGGCCAGACCGGCCAGCAGCTCCTCATCGGCGCCTACCAGGCCCTCGAGCGCCAGGTCGCCGCCGGCACCGTCGAGATGTTCACCCGCCACGAGATGCTCGAGCTCGTCGTCGTCGACGGCAAGGCCCGCGGGATCATCGTCCGCGACATGGTCACCGGTGAGATCGAGACGCACCTCGCCGACGTCGTCGTCCTCGCCACCGGCGGGTACGGCAACGTCTTCTACCTCTCGACCAACGCCATGGGCTCCAACACGACGGCGATCTGGCGCGCGCACCGCAAGGGCGCCCTGTTCGGCAACCCCTGCTACACCCAGATCCACCCGACGTGCATCCCGGTGTCCGGGGACTACCAGTCCAAGCTCACGCTCATGAGCGAGTCCCTGCGCAACGACGGGCGCATCTGGGTGCCCAAGCGCGCCGAGGACTGCGACAAGGACCCGCGCGCGATCCCCGAGCAGGACCGCGACTACTACCTCGAGCGGATCTACCCGGCGTTCGGCAACCTCGTCCCCCGCGACATCGCCTCCCGCCAGGCGAAGAACGTGTGCGACGAGGGTCGCGGCGTCGGCCCGGCCGTCGACGGCGTCCGGCGCGGCGTCTACCTCGACTTCGCCGAGGCGATCGGGCGCCTGGGGCGCAAGGCCGTCGAGGCCAAGTACGGCAACCTCTTCGACATGTACCAGCGCATCACCGGGGAGAACCCCTACGAGGTGCCGATGCGCATCTACCCCGCCGTCCACTACACGATGGGCGGCCTGTGGGTCGACTACGACCTCCAGTCCTCGATCCCCGGGCTCTTCGTTACCGGTGAGGCGAACTTCTCCGACCACGGCGCCAACCGCCTGGGCGCCTCGGCGCTCATGCAGGGCCTGGCCGACGGCTACTTCGTCCTGCCGAACACGATCAACGACTACCTCGCCGACGGCCCGTTCCCCAAGGTCGCCGAGGACCACCCGGCGGTCCAGGAGGCCCGGGCCGCCGTCGAGGACCGCATCCACCGGCTGATGAACGCCGGCGGCACCCGCTCGGTCGACTCCTTCCACAAGGAGCTCGGCCACATCATGTGGGAGTACTGCGGGATGGAGCGCACCGCCGAGGGCCTGCAGACGGCCATCGAGAAGATCCGGGCCCTGCGCGAGCAGTACTGGCGCGAGGTCCGCGTGCTCGGCGCCGCCGACGACTTCAACCAGTCGCTGGAGAAGGCCCACCGGGTCGCCGACTTCATCGAGCTCGGCGAGCTCATGTGCATCGACGCGCTGCACCGTCGCGAGTCCTGCGGCGGGCACTTCCGCGCCGAGAGCCAGACCGAGGACGGCGAGGCGCTGCGCCACGACGACGAGTTCGCCTACGTCGCGGCCTGGGAGTGGGGCGGTGACGGCCAGGCGCCGGTGCTCCACAAGGAGGACCTCGTGTACGAGTACGTCGAGATGAAGCAGCGGAGCTACAAGTGAGAATCACCCTCAAGGTCTGGCGCCAGCCCAACGCGCAGGTCCGCGGCACCCTGGTGGACTACCCGCTCGACGGGATCTCCGAGGACATGTCCTTCCTCGAGATGCTCGACGTGCTCAACGAGCAGCTCATCGCACGCGGCGAGGAGCCGGTGGCATTCGACCACGACTGCCGCGAGGGCATCTGCGGCATGTGCGGTCTCATGATCGACGGCATCGCGCACGGCCCGGAGGTCACGACGACCTGCCAGCTGCACATGCGCTCCTTCAAGGACGGCGACACGATCACCGTCGAGCCGTGGCGCGCCGACCCGTTCCCGGTCATCAAGGACCTCGTCGTCGACCGCTCGGCCTTCGACCGGATCATCCAGGCCGGCGGGTTCATCTCCGCGAACACGGGGGCGGCGCCGGACGCGCACGCCACCCCGGTCCCGAAGATCGACGCCGACGCCGCCTTCGAGGCCGCGGCGTGCATCGCCTGCGGCGCCTGCGTGGCGGCCTGCCCGAACGGCTCGTCGATGCTGTTCACCGCCGCCAAGGTCACCCACCTCGGCAAGCTGCCCCAGGGTCAGCCGGAGCGCCTGGGCCGGGTCGTCTCGATGGTCGCCCAGCAGGACGCCGAGGGCTTCGGCGGCTGCACGAACATCGGTGAGTGCGCCGCGGTGTGCCCCAAGGGCATCCCGCTCGACACCATCAACCAGCTCAACTTCGACCTGCGCACCGCGCTGCGCGGCTGACCGGCCACCGAGGGCGCTACCCGCGCGAGTCGCGGGTAGCGCCCTC
>NZ_VDFS01000021.1:22524-28158 GCF_006151955.1 Georgenia sp. 311
CTCCCGCACGGCCCCGGCGACGGCGCCACCACCGCACCCGGCCGACGAGCCCGCCCTCCTCGGCGTCCTCCTCGCGCCGCTCACGCGCCGCGCGCTCCGCGCGCCGGCGACGCTCCTCCTCGGCGCGCAGCTCGGCGAGCACCCGGCGGCCCTCGTCACCCGCGTGCTCGAGGTTGGTCACCGTGGCGCCCCTGCGCGTCGGGGCGTCGGCCTCGACCGTCCCGGTGATCGCCTCGTAGCGCCAGGTGAGGGTGTGCGGGGCGGAGAGCGTGACGTAGTTCGGCGTCTCGCTGAAGTGGGTGACGTCGGGGTGGTCGGGCGCGGGCGGGGCCGGCGGGTTGGCCGTCCAGGCCGCGATGAGCAGGGTGACCCGCGAGAGCAGGTTGACCCACAGCAGGAGCGTGGCGAGCGCGGCGGCCGTCGCGAGCAGCGGGTTGCTCGCCGCGCTGCCGACGAGCGAGGTGCCGAACAGGCGCAGGGCGCCGGAGGCCACGGCGCCGAGGAGCGCGGCGAGGAGCAGGTCGCGGCGCGGGGGTCGGACCCCGGCGAGCACCCGGAAGAGCAGGACGAACACCCCGGCGTCGACGGCGAGCGCGACGAGCAGTCCCAGCGCCCGCAGTCCGAGCTGGGCCACGGTGCCGCTCACCCCCAGGAGGTCGAGCACCCACTGGCCGGCAGCGCCCGCGGCGATCGTCAGCGCCGCGGTGAGGAGGACGGCGACGGCGAGGGTGAGGAAGCCAAGGAAGTCGCGCACGCGGGTGAGGAACGCGTTCTCCTGGAGGACGACGATGCCGAACATCGAGCGGATCGAGCGTTTGAGCGCCCCCATGACCGAGATCGCGGTCCACAGCAGGACCGCGGTGGCGACGACGCTCGTCGGCGTGAGCCCGGTGTCCAGGACGAGGTCGTCCGGGTTGAGCAGCCCCCGGCTCGTCGGGGTGTCGATGACTCCCGGGAGCGCGCTGTCCACCGCCTCCAGCACGCGGTCGCGCAGCTCGGTGTCCGAGCCGAGCACGGCCATGAAGGCGGTGTAGCCCAGCGTGAGCGCCGCAGCGATGGAGAAGATCGCCGAGTAGGTGATCCCCCCGGCGAGCATGCCCCCGGCGGCCCGCCCGTAGCGCGCCAGCGCCCGGCCCGGCCGGGTCATGCTCCACCACCTCGTGAGGGCCTGGATCCGGTCGTTGAGGGCGGCCAGCCGGCTCTTGGGTTCCGCGGGGGTCATGGCCGCAGCGTATGGACGCCGGGGCGGGGCGGCAGGGGAACGGTGCCGCCGTCCGTCGGGCGGCTCCCCGCTGGTCGGTCTTGTTCGGTTGTGGTTCTTTTCTGACAGACTGCCGACCATGAGCACGCCCTCGTCCCAGCCGCTGCTCGCGCGGCAGCGCCAGGAGCACATCCTCGCCGCGGTCAGCCGCCACGGCGGGGCGCGGGTCGCCGACATGGTGGAGCAGCTCGGCGTCTCGGAGATGACCGTCCGGCGCGACATCACCAGCCTCGTGCGCCGCGGCCTCGTGGCGCGCGTGCACGGCGGTGCCGTCGCCCCCAGCCGCTCCGCCCAGGAGCCGGCCTTCTCCCTCAAGGCAGGTCAGCGCCAGGCGGAGAAGGCCCGGATCGGGCAGGCCGCCGCCGCCCGTGTCACGGCCGGTGACGCCGTCGCCCTCTCCGCCGGGACGACGACGCTCGCGGTCGCCCAGGCCCTCACCCGCCACCCCGACCTCGCCACGCTCACCGTCATCACGAACTCCCTGCCGGCCGCCGACGTCCTCCACCAGGCCGTGCTCCAGGCGCGCGAGGCCGGGCGGCCCGCCCCGACGGTCGTCCTCACCGGCGGCGAGCGCACGCCCTCCGACGCCCTCGTCGGCCCGGCGACCGTCGACTACCTGCGCGGCGTGCGGGTGGACTGGGTGTTCCTCGGCGCGCACGGGTTCGACCCGGAGATCGGCCTGATGACCCCGAACCTCCAGGAGGCGGCGACCAACACCGCGCTGCTCGCCACCGGCCGCAGCGCCGTCGCCGTCCTCGACTCCAGCAAGTGGGGCGTGCGCGGCCTGCGCTCCTTCTGCTCGCTGGAGGAACTCGCCGCGCTCGTCACCGACAGCCCGCCCGACGAGGCGACGCTCGCCGCGGCCGCCACCCACGACTTCTCCCTGGAGGTTGCCCCTCATGAGTGACACGGTGCGCAAGACCCGCGGCCGCCTCGCCGACGGCCGCGAGATCCTCTACTTCGACGACTCCGAGCCGTACGTCTCGGGCGGGGCCACCCGGCGCCTGGACGACCCCCGCCCGCTGCCCGGCCGCTTCGACCCCGTCCCCGGCCCCGACGGTGAGCCCCACCCGTTCACCGGCCCGCGCATGCGCTACGACGTCCTCACCGGGGAGTGGGTGCCGATGGCCACCCACCGGATGAACCGCACCCACCTGCCGCCCGCCGACGCGAACCCGCTCGCCCCCGCGCGTCCCGGGGCGGCCTACACCGACGGCGACATCCCGGCCGACGACTACGACGTCGTCGTCTTCGAGAACCGCTTCCCCTCCCTGCTCCAGGTCCCGGGCGAGGAGGACGTCCTCACCCACCTCGACGGCGAGGAGCTGTGGCCGGTGCGTCCCGCCGCCGGCCGGTGCGAGGTCATCTGCTTCTCCCCCGACCCCGACGCCTCCCTCGCCACCGTCGGGCACCGCCGGATGCGCACCGTCATCGAGGCGTGGGCCGACCGCACGACCGAGCTCTCCGCCCTCCCGGGCATCGAGCAGGTCTTCTGCTTCGAGAACCGCGGCCGGGAGATCGGGGTGACGCTCCACCACCCGCACGGCCAGATCTACGGCTACCCCTACCTCACCCCACGCACCGCGACGATGCTGCGCCAGGCGCGCGCGCACCGGGAGGCCACCGGGCGCAACCTCCTGCGCGACGTCCTGGAGGCCGAGCTGCGCTCCGGGCGGCGGGTCGTCGCCGAGTCCGAGCACTGGGTCGCCTACGTGCCCGCCGCGGCGCGCTGGCCCGTCGAGGTGCACCTCGCCCCGCGCCGCGACGTCCCCGACCTGCCCGCCCTCACCGACGCCGAGCGCGAGGACCTCGCCGACATCTACCTGCGCCTCCTGCGCGCCGGGGACCAGTTCTTCGTCACGACCGAGGCCGACGGCGAGCAGCGGGCGCTGCCGCTGCCCTACATCGCCGCCTGGCACCAGGCGCCGGTGCGGGAGGGGCGCGAGGACCTGCGCCTGCACCTCCAGCTCTTCTCCGTCCTGCGCGCGCCCGGCAAGCTCAAGTACCTCGCCGGCTCGGAGTCCGGCATGGGCGCGTGGGTGTCGGACACGACCCCCGAGCGCATCGCCGACCGCTACCGCGAGGTGCTCGGGTGAGCGCCCTGCTGACCGCGTGGTCCGACGCCGAGGGCGCCGCCCGCACGCGCGACCTCCTCATCCGCTCCTTCGGCCCCGGGGACGCCGAGGTGTCGGCCGCGCCGGGCCGGGTCAACCTCATCGGCGAGCACACCGACTACAACGGCGGGCTGTGCCTGCCCCTCGCCCTGCCCCACCGCACCTTCGTCGCGCTGCGCCCCCGCTCCGACCGCACGGTCCGCCTCGTCTCCGGCCAGGAGGAGGGCACTCGCGAGGTCGACCTCGACGCCGTGGGACCGGCCGGGAGCCGCGGTGAGGTCACCGGCTGGCCGGCCTACGTCGTCGGCGTCGCGTGGGCGCTGGAGGCGGAGGGCCTCGTCCCGGAGGGCAGGGCGACCGGGTTCGACGTCGCCGTCGACAGCTGCGTGCCCTACGGGGCCGGGCTGTCCTCCTCCGCCGCGCTCGAGTGCGCAGTCGCGGTCGCGCTCGACGACCTGTGGGGGCTCGGCCTCGCGGCGGACGACGCCGGCCGCGCCCGGCTCGCCGCAGCGTGCGTCCGCGCCGAGAACGAGGTCGCCGGCGCCCCGACCGGCGGCATGGACCAGTCCGCCTCCCTACGTGCGCGCGACGGGCACGCCCTCCTCCTGGACTGCCGCGACGGCGCGACCCGCCAGGTCCCCTTCGACCTCGCCGCGGCCGGGCTCGAGCTCCTCGTCATGGACACCCGGGCGCCCCACGCCCTCGTCGACGGCCAGTACGCGGCCCGGCGGGAGAGCTGCGAGCGCGCGGCGCGCGAGCTCGCCGTGACGACGCTGCGGGAGGTGACCGACCTCGACGGCTCGCTCGCCCGGCTGGAGGACCCGGTGGTGCGCCGCCGGGTGCGGCACGTCGTCACCGAGATCGAGCGGGTCGAGCGGTTCGTCGAGGCGCTCACCGCCGGTGACGGACGCACGGGGACGCTCGGCGCGCTCATGGCGGCCTCGCACGCCTCGCTGCGCGAGGACTACGAGGTCTCCAGCCCGGAGCTCGACCTCGCCGTCGAGGCGGCCACCGCCGCCGGCGCGCACGGCGCCCGGATGACCGGCGGCGGGTTCGGCGGGTCGGCGATCGCCCTCGTCCCCGCCGGGAGCGCCGAGCGCGTCGCCGCCGAGGTGGAGCAGGCCTTCAGCGACGCAGGCTTCGCCGCGCCGGCGTTCCTCCTCGCCCCCGCGAGCGCCCCCGCCGCCCGAGTCGGCTGACAGCGCGGGTCGCGCACGCGGGGCCTCCCGACGAGCGCGGGTGAGACCGCCGAGCGCGAGTGGCATCGCGCCCGCGGTCGCGGGGCAGGCGGGGCGCGACGCGTCGCTAGGCCCGCTCCGCCCCGACCGCCGTCGGCGCGAGCTCGCGGCGCGGGCTGGGGGCGAGGTCGACGACGACGGGCGCGTGGTCGGAGAAGCGCCGGTCGTAGGTCTCGGCGCGGTCCACGGCGGCCTCGTGGGCGTGCTCGGCCACGCGCGGGGTGGCGAGGAGGTAGTCGATGCGCCACCCGGCGTCGTTGTCGAACGCCTTCCCGCGCCACGACCACCAGGTGTAGGGCCCGGGGCCCTCCCCGGCGAGCAGGCGGCCGAGGTCGACGAGCCCGAGCTCGTCGAACCAGCGGTCGAGGTAGGCGATCTCCTCGTCGAGCACGCCGGAGGTCCGGTTGTGGTTGCCCTTCCAGTTCTTGATGTCGACCGGCCGGTGGACGATGTTGACGTCCCCACCGACGAGGACGTCCCGCTCCCCCGCCGCCGCCTGCTCCGCGAGCTCGGCGAGCCGGGCGGTCACGCGGTCGAGGTGGGAGTACTTCGCCGCCATGCGCTCGGGGTCGCTCGCCGTGCCGGAGTGGATGTAGACCGAGACGACGGTGAGCGGCCGGTCGCTGCCGGGCACCTCGACGTCCATCTCCACCCAGCGGCCGGTGTCGACCGGCGGCTCGCCGTCGCCCAGCCCGACGCGCACGGCACTCACCGGCAGCCGGGAGGCGATCGCGACGCCCGCCCGACCCTTGATGTCGCAAGCCTGGTGCGCCACGTGCCAGCCCTCGCCGAGCAGCTCGTTGAGCACCTCGTCCGGCGCGCGGACCTCCTGGAGGAGCAGCACGTCCGGCTCCCGGCGGGCGAGCCACTCGCCCATCCCCCGGCGGTAGGCGGCGCGGATCCCGTTGACGTTGACGGTGGCGACGGTGAGCATGGCGCCATTCTCACCTCGCCCGCGCGCTCTCCCGAAATCGCCGTCCGGCGGGCTCGCGCGGGGCGCCGCAGCATCCCGCGCGAGCCA
>NZ_VDFS01000022.1:0-8742 GCF_006151955.1 Georgenia sp. 311
AGTTCTGGACCTCTGAGGTCCAGAACTCCACACCTGAGGCGCCCCCTCGTTCGAGATCCAGCGCTCGGCGGGGACGGGAGACCCCGGAGGCGGCCGCGCGTGGGGTGGCTAGACCGTGGTTCGGGCGGCGGGCGGGGCTGGGAGCCAGGCGGTGTCCTCGGGGGGCAGCCCCTCGCCCACGCGCCACTCGTTGAGGCGGACCACCCACTGACGGTGCTGCTCCTGCTGCCACTCGTGGACGTCCGCCAGGGTGCGGGCGCCGAGCTCGGGAAAGGCCGCGAACAGGCGGTCGAGCACGGCGAGCGTCGCGAGGACGTCGACCTCCGCGGTGTGCAGTCGGTCGTCCGTCTCGACCCCGTAGTGCGCGCAGAGGTCGACGAGCTTGCGCTTGCCCCGCCGCTCCCGGTCGAGCGAGCGGTCCAGGACGAGCGGGTCGACGACCGGCCCGGGCGCGCGGCCGAGCCGCTCGGCGACCGTCGGCAGCCCCCAACGGACGAGCTCGTGCTCGAGGAGGGTGAGGTCGAAGCACGCGTTGTAGGCGACGACGGGGATCCCGGCGTCCATCGCCCAGGCGACCTCGGTGGCGATCTCCTCCAGCGCGGTGCGCGGGGCCACGCCCTCCGCGCGGGCGTGGTCGGTCGTCACGCCGTGGATGTCGCTGGCGACCGTGGGGATCTCCACCCCCGGGTCGAGGAGCCAGGTGCGCTGCCGGGTGCCGCGCGCGTCACGCAGGACGAGCGCCGCGGTGACGATCCGGTCCCGGCGCGGGTCCACGCCGGTGGTCTCGGTGTCGAACCCGAGGAACGGCCCGTTCGCCCAGGTGTCCATGCCCGCCTCTCCCGCGCGGCGTGTGCGCCGGCGTCGTGGGCACCACTGTGCCGGCGACCACCGACACCGCGGCCGCCGCACGCGCGGGAGGAGGGGCACCGGCTCAGCGCGTGTAGTTCGGCGCCTCGACGGTGAGCTGGACGTCGTGCGGGTGGGACTCCCTGAGGCCGGCCGTGGTGATCCGCACGAAGCGGCCCTTCTCGACGAGCTCGGGCAGGTCGTGCGCCCCGACGTAGAACATCGACTGGTGCAGCCCGCCGACGAGCTGGTAGGCGACGGCCGCGAGCGGCCCGCGGTAGGGCACCTGGCCCTCGATGCCCTCGGGCACGATCTTGTCGTCGGTGTCGACGTCGGCCTGGAAGTAGCGGTCCTTGGAGTAGGAGACACGTCCGCGCGAGGCCATCGCCCCGAGGGAGCCCATGCCGCGGTAGTGCTTGTACTGCTTGCCGTTGACGAAGACGAGGTCGCCGGGGCTCTCGTCGCACCCGGCGAGCAGGGAGCCGAGCATGACGGTGTCCGCGCCCGCGACGAGCGCCTTGGCGATGTCGCCGGAGTACTGCAGGCCGCCGTCGCCGATCACCGGCACGCCGGCCGGCCGGCACGCCTGGGCGGCGAGGTGGATCGCGGTCACCTGCGGGACGCCGACGCCGGCGACGACGCGGGTGGTGCAGATCGATCCCGGCCCGACGCCGACCTTGACGGCGTCCGCCCCGGCGTCGACGAGCGCCTGCGCGCCCTCGCGGGTGGCGACGTTCCCGCCGACCACCTGGACGTGCCGGGTGGCGGGGTCGGTCTTGAGCCGGGTGACCATCTCGAGCAGGAGGCGGGCGTGGCCGTTGGCGGTGTCGGCGACGAGCACGTCGACGCCGGCGTCCACGAGCGCGGTGGCCCGCTCCCAGGCGTCACCGAAGAAGCCGATCGCGGCGCCGACGCGCAGCCGTCCCTCGTCGTCCTTGGTCGCGTTCGGGTACTGCTCGGACTTGACGAAGTCCTTGACGGTGATGAGGCCCCGGAGCACCCCGGCCTCGTCAACGAGCGGCAGCTTCTCGATCTTGTGCCGCGCGAGGAGGGCGGCGGCGTCCTCGCGCGCGATCCCGACCGGCGCCGTGACCAGCGGCATCGGCGTCATGACGTCGCGCACGAGCCGCGTGGCGAACTCCGAGCGCTCGATGAAGGCGGTGTCGCGGTTGGTGATGATGCCGAGGAGCACGCCGCGGTCGTCGACGACCGGCAGGCCGGAGATGCGGTAGCG
Organism: Georgenia sp. 311; assembly: GCF_006151955.1. NCBI lineage: Bacteria > Bacillati > Actinomycetota > Actinomycetes > Allobogoriellales > Allobogoriellaceae > Georgenia > Georgenia sp. 311. Next base: position 2,081 of record NZ_VDFS01000022.1, read on the forward strand.
CCCGCACTGCGCGTCGAGCTCGGCGAGGGTGGCGTCGGGCTGGATGGTCACCGGGTCGGTGATCATCCCGGACTCCGAGCGCTTGACCGTCTCGACCTGCTGGGCCTGGTCCGGGATGGACAGGTTGCGGTGGAGGATGCCGATGCCGCCCTGGCGGGCCATGGCGATGGCCATGCGCGACTCGGTCACGGTGTCCATCGCGGCGGACACGAGCGGGACGCGCAGGCTGATCTCCTTGGTCAGCCGCGCCGTCGTGTCCACCTCGGAGGGGATGACGTCGGTGGCTCCGGGCAGGAGGAGGACGTCGTCGTAGGTCAGGCCCGTGAGGCCGAAGGGGTCGGTGGAGTCGCTCACGGGACGATCCTACGTGCGCCCGCGGGCCGGTGGGTGCCGGGGTCTACTCGCGGACAGCGGCGGTGATCTCCGCCACGGCTGCCTGCGCGGTGCGCACGCGATGGACCTTGCGCAGCCAGATCGCCGGGCTCTGGCTGCCGAGGAGGAAGACCTCGACGTCCCCGCGCTCGGAGGCGCGGGTGACGATCTCCTCCGTGACGGGTGGGTTCCCGATGACGGCGAGGACCTTGGCCTCCCCGGGCGGGAGCCAGCTGTCGAGCTCGACGTCCGCGACGTGCTCCGCCCCGACGACGAGCGCGCCGAGGTCGTTCTCCGCCAGCCCTCCGGCGATGACGTGCGCCCGCACCCGGTCCTCCGGGGCGGCGAGGATGCGCACGGGCGAGGGGCCCGTGACGACGAGCTCGCGGATGGCCTGCATGAGCCCCACGTGCATGACGCCGTGCGGGTCGGTGCCGGGACGCTCACCCAGGCGCCGTCGGCCCTGGTCGACCATGTCCTCGGCGGGCTGGACGAGGTCGGTCCACACGGCGACGACGCCGGCCTGGCGGGTGGCCCGCTGGAGCATCCGGTGGACGCGCCGCAGGTCGGGCTCGACGGCGGCGGCCGCGAGGGTGAGCGGGTCGAGCGCGAGGGACCCGTCGTCGACGGTGACGGCCGGGACCTCGTCGGCGACGGTCTGCCCCTCCGAGCCGCCGGGCTCGGTGGCGATGCGGGCGGCGTCGGCGGGCGCGACCCCGCGCAGGGTGAGCCGGCGCATGGTCTGGAGCCGGGCGACGTCCTCGGGGGTGTAGCGACGGTGGCTGCCGGCCTGGTGCGCGGAGGGGCCGAGGCCGTAGCGGCGGTCCCAGGTGCGCAGGGTCGACGCGGCGACGCCCAAGGTGCGCGCAACAGCTGCCACGGTCAGCGGTGCCGCCTCGAGCCGGGAGTCGCCGCTCCCCGCACCGGGGGTCGCTCGCGCCACCTGTCCTCCTCCGCCTCGACCTCGATCATCCACCCCGACAGAGATTAGGGCACCTCCGCCCCGGGCGCCGAACGCGTCCACCGCAGCACGCCACCGGTGACGCGTGCACCGGCCGTTCGTGAGTCGGTTCCTGAATCACTTCCGGAAGGGACTTGAACAACCCTTGCATCGGTTGCTAGGTTCAACCCATTCGCCCAGGCGGCCCCGAGTCGCAACCCGAACGAAGGAGCGCGGACATGGCAGAGCTCTCGAGGCTCCCCGGCCCGATCATGGATCTGTGGGAGTGGCAGTACCAGGGCAAGTGCCGCGAGGCCGACCCCAACCTCTTCTTCCACCCCGAGGGCGAGCGTGGAGGCACCCGCCGTCGGCGCGACGAGGCCGCCAAGGTCGTGTGCGCACAGTGCCCCGTGATCCAGCAGTGCCGTGAGCACGCCCTCAAGGTGCGCGAGCCCTACGGCGTGTGGGGCGGCCTGTCCGAGGACGAGCGCCTGCAGATCCTGTCCACCCCGCTGCGTCGGGCCAGCTGACTTCCGCGGCGTCGCCGCCGCACGACGACGGGCCCCGGCCCTCCATGACGGAGGACCGGGGCCCGTTGTTCGCGTCCGGACTAGGCGGACGTCACTTCTCGACGACGGCGAGGACGTCGCGCGCGGAGAGGATGAGGTACTCCTCGCCGGCGTACTTCACCTCGGTGCCGCCGTACTTGCTGTAGATGACGACGTCACCCACGGCCACGTCCATGGGGACGCGGTTGCCGCTGTCGTCGACGCGGCCGGGGCCGATGGCGACGACGGTGCCCTCCTGGGGCTTCTCCTTGGCGGTGTCCGGGATGACGAGGCCAGACGCCGTGGTCTGCTCGGCCTCGAGCGTCTGCACGACGATGCGGTCCTCGAGGGGCTTGATGGAGACCGACACTACGGACCTCCCCTTCACATGAGTGGGTACGGAACAAGGTCAGATCGCACCCTCCCCTACCGGGCCGCCGTCGCGGGGGTCGGCCCTGGGTTCGGGTGCTGGCGCTGCAGCAGTGCCGCAACATGCCCAAATCTATGCCCGGGTTAGCACTCGGTCAAGGCGAGTGCCAACGTGCTGCTCCCGTCCGCCGTCCACCTAGGATCGACGGGTGGACCCCAGTGCGCTGAGCAAGCTGCTCTCCCCGGAGGGCTGGGCGCTGCTCGGCCAGCTCCCGCCCTACGACGAGACGACCGCCCTGCGGCTGGCGAGCGGCCTGCGCGAGCGCGGGGTGGACGCCGAGCTCGTCGCCGCGGCGATGACGCAGTCGCGGCTGCGCGCCAAGGGCCGGGCCAAGTTCCGGGAGTTCGCCGACGGGATGCTCTTCACCCAGGCGGGGCTCGAGCAGGCCACCCGGCTCACCGTCGCCGCCCGCCACGCCGCTCGCTACTCCGGGGCCGGCGCCACCCTCGTAGCCGACCTCGGCTGCGGGATCGGCGGGGACGCGATGGCGATGGGGGCGCTGGGGCTGTCGGTCCTCGCCGTCGAGCAGGACGAGCTCACCGCGGCGGTGGCCACCGTCAACACCCGTCACTTCCCCGACGTCACGGTCCGGCACGCCGACGCGATGGCCGTCGACCTGCGCGCCGAGGGCGTGGACGCCGTGTTCGCCGACCCGGCCCGCCGCACCACCGGAGGGCGACGGGTCTTCGACCCCCGGGCCTACACCCCGCCCCTGGACCAGCTGCTCGCGCTGCGTGAGCAGGTGCCCGCCCTCGGCCTCAAGGTCGCCCCGGGCATCCCGCACACGATGCTCCCGCCGGAGAGCCACGCCCAGTGGGTGAGCGTCGACGGCGACGTCGTCGAGGCCGGGCTGTGGTTCGGCGCCCTGGCTCCCGAGGGCCCGGGCCGCAGCGCGCTCGTCCTGCGCGACGGCGGCGCGCACACCCTGGCCGACGACGCCGTCGCCACCGCGGACGCGCCCGTGCGCACGGGTGAGGTCCGCCCGCTCGACCACTACCTCTACGAGCCCGACGGCGCGGTCATCCGCGCCGGGCTCGTCGCCCGGGCCGGCGAGCTCGTCGGCGCCGGGCTGGTCGCGGACTCGATCGCCTACCTCACCGGCCCGCGGCTGGAGGACAGCCCGTTCCTCACCGCCTACCGGGTGCTCGACTCCCTCCCGTTCTCGCTCAAGCCACTGCGCACCTACCTGCGCGACCGTCAGGTCGGCACGCTGACGATCAAGAAGCGGGGCACCGCGGTGGAGCCCGCCCAGCTGCGCCGCCAGCTCTCGCTCAGCGGTCCCGCCAGCGCGACGATCGTCCTCACGCGCGTCGCGGGCCGGCAGACGGTCATCGTCGTCGAGCCGGTCTGAGCGCCCTGTCGTCCTCGCCGGGCACTCGACGGCATCATGGGCCCATGGAGATCCCCTTCGCGCCGTCGGCGCGGTCGACGATCGGCATCGAGTGGGAGCTCGCCCTCGTCGACGCCGACTCCGGGCACCTGCGCCAGGTCGCCCCGACGGTCCTCGAGGGGGTGCGGCCCGCGGGCGCGGACGCCCACCCCAACGTCCACCCCGAGCTCCTGCTCAACACCATCGAGGTCGTCTCCGGGGTGGCCGCGACCGTGCGCGAGGCGGGCACGGACCTCGAGCGCACGATCGAGGAGCTGCGCGCGGTGTGCGAACCGCTGCGGGTGGACCTCATGTGCGCCGGCACCCACCCCTTCGCCCAGTACGACGACCAGCGGGTGACGAACAAGGAGCGCTACGCCACCCTCATCGAGCGCACCCAGTGGTGGGGCCGCCAGATGGTCATCTACGGCGTCCACGTCCACGTCGGCGTCGAGCACCAGCGCAAGGTGCTGCCGATCCTGCGCGCGATGCTCTCCTACTTCCCCCACCTGCAGTCGCTGTCGGCCTCCTCCCCGTTCTGGTCCGGGCGCGACACCGGCTATGCCTCCAACCGCGCGCTGCTCTTCCAGCAGCTGCCCACCGCCGGGCTGCCCCAGCTCTTCGACCAGTGGCAGGAGCTGGAGGCCTACACGCGGGACATGCTCCACACCGGCGTCATCGACCACTTCAACGAGGTCCGCTGGGACATCCGCCCGGCCCCGCACCTGGGCACCCTGGAGATGCGGGTGTTCGACGGCGCCTCGAACCTCACCGAGGTGCTCGCCCTCGCGGCGCTCACCCACTGCCTCGTCGAGCACTTCTCGACGATGCTCGACGAGGGCCGGGAGCTGCCGCGGATGCCCGCGTGGTACCTCCACGAGAACAAGTGGCGCTCGGCGCGCTACGGCATGGACGCCATCGTCATCCTCGACGCCGCGGGCAACGAGCAGCTCGTCACCGACTCCCTCGATGAGCTGCTGCGCACGCTCGAGCCGGTCGCCGACCGGCTGGGCTGCCTGGAGGAGCTCGACGGCGTGCGCACGATCATCCGCAAGGGCGCCTCCTACCAGCGCCAGCGCCGGGTTGCCCGCCGCAACGACGGCGACCTCGACGCCGTCGTCGCCTCGCTCGTCGCCGAGATGAGGGCCGGCCGGCCGCTCTGAGCGTGTCCGCCCGCCGGTCCGGCCGGTCAGGCAGCCGGGTCCGGCGCGGGCCTCCGGGCGGAGGTGGCCGGCCGCCTGCGCACCGAGGGCAGGGTGTAGAGCCCGGGCACCTGGCGCGTGACCCGCTCCACGCCCAGGCTGAAGAGGATCGCCCCGGCGGTCAGCACCAGCGGGAGCACCGGGGCGGCCCAGCCGATCCGCGCAGCGACCGGCTCGAGCAGCGCGCTCAGGACGATCACCGGGTAGAAGTGCAGGACGTAGATCGGGAGCGTCCGGCGCCCCAGGAACTCCAGCCACCACATGGCGGGACTCCTGCTCAGCACCACGGCGAGCGCGACGCCGAAGGCGACGGCGAGGCAGCTCACGCCGAGGCGGACACCCGGGACCCGCATCGCGTCCGCCGCGGACACCGCTGCCGAGACGGCGAGGTAGCCTGCCGCGGCCACGACCGCGTGGCGCGGGCGCACCAGACGTGCTGCGTCCCGGACCCTGGGCCCCAGGAGCGCGGCCGCCAGGAAGAAGACGAAGTACGTCGCGATCTTGTCCAGCGTCATGTTCCCCGTGTCGAGCACGCCGGCCTCGAAGGCGACGGACACCACGGCGGCGAGCGTCAGCTGCGCCCACACCGGCAGCCGGCGGATCGCCCAGGCCACCACGAAGTACAGCGCCAGGGAGTAGATGAACCAGGTGCTGGTGCTCGCGTGGGGCCACACGAGGATCAGGCCGAGCTCGCCCCAGGTCGGCACGTGGTCGAGGTTCGGGAGCACCCGGAACGCCAGCGTCCAGGTGAAGGACCACAGGACGTAGAGCCACAGCAGCAGGAGGACCCGCCGCGCGAGCAGGTGGCGCAGGTCCAGGGAGAGCGCCCTCGCGGCGAAGAGCCCGGCGGTGAAGAAGAAGAGCGGCATCCGGAAGGTCGTCAGCGCGCCGCCGGCCTCTCCCCAGAACCAGGCCAGGCCCACGTCGTCGAGGAAGAAGGCCGCGTGGTAGAGCACGACGAGGATGATCGCGCCCCCCTTGGCGACGTCCACCCAGCCCTCACGAGGCGGCACACCTGTAGTCATGAGGTGACGGTAGCCACGATCCCCTCGCCCGGCGGAGATGACCGGGGGGCCGAGGACGACGGGCGGAGGGTGAGCTCGGGGTGAGGCCTCAGGCGCGCACGAGCGTGAGCGGCATGCCGGAGTCGACCGGGATGTCGATCGCCGACGGCGCGACGCCCGAGCGCAGCATCGCCGAGCCGAGCGCGGCGATCATGGCGCCGTTGTCGGTGCAGTAGCGGATCGGCGGGATGCGCACCTCGATGCCGTGCACCTCGCCACGCTCGGCGAACAGCTCGCGCAGCCGCGAGTTCGCCGAGAAGCCACCGCCGACGACGACGGTCCCCGTGCCGGCGCGCTGGGCGGCGACCAGCGTCTTGCTCACCAGGACGTCGGCGACCGCCTCGGAGAACGAGGCCGCGACATCGGCGGCGGCGAGCTCCTCGCCCGCGTCCTCGACGCCCTCGACGTAGCGGGCCACGGCCGTCTTCAGTCCCGAGAAGGAGAAGTCGTAGGGGTGGCGCACGGCGTCCTTGCCCTTGGACAGCCCGCGCGGGAAGCGGATCGCTGCCCGGTCGCCCTCCCTGGCGAGCCGGTCGACGTGCGGGCCGCCCGGGTAGGGCAGCCCGAGCAGGCGGCCGACCTTGTCGAAGGCCTCCCCCGCGGCGTCGTCGAGCGTCTGGCCGAGCTCGACGACGTCGGTGGCGATGTCGCGCACCTCGAGCAGGCTCGTGTGACCGCCCGAGACGACGAGCCCGACGAAGCGCTCGGGGAACGGACCGTGGACGAGCTCGTCCACG
>NZ_VDFS01000023.1:0-5097 GCF_006151955.1 Georgenia sp. 311
TGCTCCTGGGCTCGGTGGGCGATCGCCCCCCATCATGGCGCGCCACGGCCGTGAGCGCGACGGACCTCAGTCGGTCCGCTCCATCTGGGCGAGCGAGTCCGAGGCCCGGCGCAGGGAGACGAGCACGGAGTCGACGAGGAGCTGGTCGTCCCGCCTGGGCGCGACGCGGCGCGCCTCCTCGACGGCGCGGTGCGCCTCGCGGCTCGAGGGAGGCCCGCCCTCCACGCTCTCGGTACCGGCGTCCGTGACGTTCTCGAGCGCCGCCGCGATCGTGCCGAGGGCGTCGCGGACCAGCTCGCGCGTCCCTCCGGACAGTGCCTCGACCCGGTCGGTGTCGCCGACGCCCCCGAGGAGCAGGTCGGCGAGGTCGCTGACGACGAGCGAGAGCCGGTCGAGCGTGCGCGCCTCGTACCGCAGCGCCTGGATCGAGGCGGTGTACCGCCGCGCCCTGGGGTTGCGGCGGGCCGCCTCCCCGACCTCCGTCACCGCCGCGGCCATGGCGGCCCGTTCGCGCGGGGCAACGGCGTGCTCGTCGTCCCACTCCCGCAGCGAGGGCAGCTCCTCCCCGTCGAGCAGCGCGGCGAGCGCGGCGACGTCCCCGGCCAGCGTGGCGCGGAACCGGGCGATCGTGGCCTGGGCTGGGGCGAGCGGGAGCGGCGGCAGGACGGCGTTGACGAGGATGCCGATGACGGCCCCGAAGAGCGTGAGCCCGGCGTAGGCGCCGACGTACGTCTCCTCCCCGTGCCCGACGATGAGGGTGAACAGCGCGGCCGTGGGGACCCAGCTGCCCATCGAGCCCAGCAGCCGCCACCCGGCGAGGACGACGGACGGGACGACGACGAGCGCGACAGCCGCCGGCCCGGTGGCCGGCAGGAGGTCGACCGCCCACCCGACGGCGCCGCCGACGACGATGGCCAGCACCGACTGCAGCGACTCACGCACCGAGCCGGCGAGGGTGAAGGTCGTGGCGATGACCGCGCCGAACGGCGCGTAGTACGGGTAGTCGGCGGCCGGGCCGGGGAGGAGGCCCACGGCCGCCCACGCGATCGCGGCCGCAAGTGCCGCCCGGAAGGCCAGGGCGAGCCGGGGGTTGCGCCGCCACCGCTCGCGCCACCACGAGGCACTCCGCACGCCCCTCGGCAGCGCGACCCGCTGCCAGGCGAACGTCATCGGGTGGCGAGCCCGCGCGTCGCAGGACCCTCCAGCAGCTCGCCGTCGGCGGTGAACCGCGACCCGTGGAGCGGGCAGTCCCAGGACATCTCCTCGTCGTTCCAGCGCAGCACCCCGCCCAGGTGGGGGCACACGGCCGAGACGGCACGGGTGACGCCGTCCACGGTCGAGACGGCGACGGGGTGCAGACCGTGCCGCACGACGCAGCCGGTGCCCTCGGCCGGCGCCTCCGGGGCCGCCGTCCCGTCCGCGTCCGAACCGCCCTCCTGGACGGGCGTGGCGTCCGCCTGCTCGGCGGCCGACGCGTCTGCCGTCGTCGGCGCCGAACCGGTCTCGGGGGCGGTCATCGCCCGGACGTACCCGCCCGCGAGCCGTGCGGCAGCGCCGGCGTTGAGCCGGACCGCCTCGGTGAGACCGGACATCTCGTGGCGGCTCCACGTGCGGTACGCGTCGCACCACTCCGGCGTCTCACCCACGAGGGCCGCGGCGAGCAGGTGCGCGGCGGCCACGCCGTTGGTCATGCCCCACTTGGCGAAGCCGGTGGCGACGTGGACGCGCGTGTCGCGGGGCACGAGCGGCCCGACGTAGGGCAGCTCGTCGACGGGGTGGTAGTCCTGGGCCGACCAGCGGGCGACGAGCCGCGCGTCGGGGAACCAGCGGCGCCCCCAGCTGAGGAGGTTCTCCACCCGGGCACGGGGCGACTCCGTGCGGCCGACGACGTGCGAGGCGCCGCCGACGAGGACGACCTCCCCGTCCCCGTGCGGCGCCGTGCGCAGCGAACGGGTCGGCGTGCCGGCGGTGATGGACATCGGGAGGTCGGTGGGCGCGTCGACCTCCAGCGCGAGCACGTAGGACCGCTGCGGCTCGAGGCGGGCGAAGTAGGCCCCGCGGTCGGCGAAGGGGGTCCCGGTGGCGAGGACGACACGGTCGGCGTGGACGGTGCCGCGACTGGTCGCGACGGCGCCGTCCTTGCCGCGCAGCTCGGTCACCCGGGCACCCGTCCGGATGACGACTCCGGCGTCCTGTGCCGCCCTGGCGAGCGCGGCGAGCAGCTGGACGGGGTCGACCTGCGCCTGGTCGGCGAGCCACGTGCCGGCAAGCGCGGGGAAGGGCGCGGAGAGCTCCTCGTGCCACTCGACGGGCAAGCCGGCCCTCAGCGCCGCGGCGTGCTCGTCCTCGGCGGCGGGCAGCTGGTGGGGACCGGCCGCGTAGGTGAGGGCGGCACGGCGCTGGACGGGCACGTCCCACCGGGCGCTCTCGGCGAGCAGCCACTCCTGGCCGACCCGGTTGCCCGTGACGTACTGGCGCACCATGTCCTCGCCGTGACGGGCACCGATGGCCGAGAGCCGGGTGCCCTGCAGGAGCGACACCTTCGCCGTCGAGTGGCCGGTCGTGCCGGCCCCGATCCACCGCGCCTCGAGCACGACGACGCGCACCCCGGCCCGTGCGAGCAGGACGGCGGTCGCGAGCCCGGTGAGTCCCGCACCGACGACGGCGACGTCGTAGCGTCCGGTGACCGGCTCAGCGGCGAGCCGCTCGGCGTCCGGCACCGTCCCCGGCCCGGCGCCCAGCCACAGTGAGGTCATCAGCCCTCTCCTTCCTGTCCCAGCGTCATGCGCACCGCGGCCTGGACGACGTCGTGCAGGCTGCCGGTGCGCTCCAGCACCCGCCGCTGACGGTCGGCACCCGTGCCGACGCGCTGCAGGCGGGCGAGTCCGTCGAGGACGAGCTCGGTGTCCCCGTACCCCTCGAGCGCGGGGCGCACGTGGGCGACGAGGAGGTCGAGCACCTCGCCCGCCGGACGCGGCCGGTGGGTGAACGGGTCGAGGAGCTCACCGCCCGTGCCGTAGCGGGAGGCCTGCCACGTCGCCAGCCTGAGCATCTGGGTGGGCACGTCCGGGGCGGGGTCGCCCGACGCCCACTGCCCGGCGGCCGTCTCGACGAGCGCGCGCGAGAGTGCGGCGAGCAGGACGGTGTCGCGTGCGTCCTGGCACACGTCCGCCACCCGGAGCTCGAGCGTCGGGTAGGAGCGTGAGGGCCGGGCGTCGAGGTAGACCATGCCCTCGTCGAGGATGACGCCGGTGGCCATCATCTCCTCGATCCGCCGCCGGTAGGCGGCGGCCGAGCCGAAGACGTCGGGAGGCCCGGCGACGGGCCAGCGGATCATCACCTCGGGCCGGTAGGAGGCGTACCCGGAGTCCCCGCCCTGCCAGAAGGGGGAGTTGGCGCTGAGCGCGAGAAGGGTCGGCAGCCAGACGCGCGCCCGGTCCAGGGCGCCGATCGCCTCGTCGTCGGAGTCGACGGACACGTGGACGTGGCACCCGCAGATGAGCTGCTCGCGCCCGATCTGGCCGTAGCGCTCGACGATGCGCTGGTAGCGCTCGTCGTCGGCGGCGCTCGGCTCGGCGGGGAGGGGGGAGGTGGCCAGGGCGACGGCGCGGGTGCCCTCGCGGCGGGCGGCGGAGTCGGCCCGCACCCGCCACTCGAGGAGCTCCTCGCCGAGCGCGGTCATGTCGTGGTGGGGAGCGGTGTCGGTCTCGACCTGCTCGCGCTGCAGCTCGCCGTCGATGCTCGACCCCGGGGTCGAGGACGCCGCGGCGGAGATCCCGGAGGACCGGCTGCCGGCGAGCACCTCGGCCCGCCGGAGCACCTGGGTCGCCCGGGCCACCGCACGCCCCGAGTCGGTCCCGACCAGCAGCAGCTCTTCCTCCACACCTACGGTTCGCATCGGGTCAGTGTGGCGTGGGCCGCGCGGGTCGGCACGGCGGGAGAGCGGCTGTGGCGCGGCACACTGGTCCGGTGACCGCCCTCGCCCAGCTCCTCGCCGACCCGCCCGACCTGCCCGTCGCGGCTGGCCTCGCCGAGCTGACCGACGCCGTGGGCACGGCCGGCACCGCGGTCCTCCAGTCCGCGCCCGGCAGCGGCAAGACGACGCTCGTCCCACCCGCGATCGCGGTCGCGCTGGGCGGCAGGGTCGTCGTCACGCAGCCGCGCCGGATCGCCGCCCGCGCCGCCGCGGCGCGCCTGGCCGCGCTGCTCGGGGAGCCGGTCGGGGCGACGTCCGGGTTCGCCGTCCGGGGCGACCGGCGCAGCGGTCCGACGACTGTCGTGGAGTTCGTCACGGCGGGCACCCTCCTGCGGCGTCTGCAGCGCGACCCGGAGCTGCCCGGGGTGCGCGCCGTCGTGCTCGACGAGGTCCACGAGCGGCAGGTCGACTCCGACCTCCTGCTCGCCATGCTCGTCGAGGTGCGCGCGACCCTGCGCGAGGACCTCGCCCTCGTCGCGATGTCCGCGACCGTGGAGGCCGAGCGGGTGGCGGCGGTGCTCGGCGCGGGCACGCCGGTGGTCACGGTGCCCGGCGCGCTGCACCCGGTGGACACCGTGTGGTGCCCGCCCCCGCGCACGGCACCCCGGCTCACCCCGCGAGGCACGAGCCCGGCGTTCCTCGGGCACGTGGCCGACGTCGTCCAGCGGGCGCTGCGCGAGCAGGAGGGGGACGTCCTCGTCTTCCTCCCGGGAGCGCGCGAGGTCGACGACGTCGTGCGCCGCACGTCGGGCACGGGCGTGGAGGTGCTGCCGCTCCACGGCCGGCTCCCGGCCGCCGAGCAGGACCGGGCGCTGCGCCCGGGCACCGCCCGCAGGGTCGTCGTCTCGACGGCGGTGGCCGAGTCCTCCCTCACCGTGCCCGGCGTGCGCGTGGTCGTGGACGCCGGGCTGGCGCGCGAGCCGCGCACCGACCACCACCGCGGGCTGGCCGGGCTCGTCACCCGCAGCGTGAGTCAGGCGTCGGCGGAGCAGCGCGCGGGCCGCGCCGGACGTCAGGGCCCCGGGACCGTCTACCGGTGCTGGTCGCAGGGCGAGCACGCGCGGCTCGCCCGCCACCCCCAGCCGGAGATCCTCACCGCCGACCTCACCGGACCGCTGCTC
>NZ_VDFS01000023.1:5363-10644 GCF_006151955.1 Georgenia sp. 311
GCCGTGTGGGGCGCACCGGACGGCGTCGGCCTGGCCCTGCTCGACCCGCCCCCGCCGGCCGCCGCCACCGCGGCCCGCTCGGTCCTCACCGACATCGGCGCGCTCGCTCCCGACGGCACCGTGACCGAGCGCGGCCGGGCGATCGCCGCCGTCGGAGCCGACCCACGCCTGGCCCGCGCCCTGCTCGACGGCGCGGCCGCCGTCGGTCCGCGCACGGCGGCCGAGGTCGTCGCCCTGCTCGCCGAGGACGCCGGGCCGCAGGACCTCGACCTGCCGGCCGCGCTGCGCCGCGCCCGGGCGGGCGGGCGGTCGGCCTGGCGCCGCGAGGCCGACCGGTGGGAGCGCCTGGTCACCCGCTCACGGCAGGACGCCGCCGCGGGAGGCCCCGGCGGCGCCCCGCCTTCTCTCGACCTCGCCGTCGGGCTGGTCACCGCGCTCGCCCACCCCGACCGGATCGCCCGTCGCCGTCCGGGGTCGGAGGTCTACCTCATGGCCGGGGGCGCCGGCGCGCGACTGCCCGCGGGCGGGCTCGGCGGCGCCGAGTGGGTCGCCGTGGCCGACGCGACCCGCACCCCGGGGCAGCCCGACGCCGTCGTCCGGGCGGCGGCGCCCGTCGACGAGGCGACCGCCCGGGAGGCGGGGGCGCACCTGCTGCGCACGAGCGATGACGTCGCGTGGCGCTCCGGCCGGCTCGTCGCCCGGCGGGTGGAGCACCTGGGTGCGATCGAGCTGTCCTCCGAGCCGCTCGCACACCCGCCGGCCGACCTCGTGGCCGCGGCGGTCCGCGACGGCCTGCGCGCCGAAGGGCTCGGCCTCGTCCCGTGGCCCGCCGGCGCCCTCCTCCTGCGGCAGCGACTGGCGTTCCTCCACGCCGCGCTCGGTGACCCGTGGCCCGACGTCTCGGACGACGCTCTCCTCGCCCGGGTGGGGGAGTGGCTGGGTCCGGACCTCGCCGGGGTGCGCGGCAGTCGCGACCTCGCCCGGCTCGACACGACGAGCGCGCTGCGCAGGCTGCTGCCGTGGCCGGAGGCCGGACGGCTGGACGAGCTCGCCCCCGAGCGGGTCACCGTGCCCACCGGCTCGGCGGTCCGCGTCGACTACACCGACCCGGCCCGCCCGAGACTCGCGGTGCGCATCCAGGAGGTCTTCGGCTGGCGCGGCGCCCCGGCGCTGGCGGGTGGCCGGGTGCCGCTCGTGCTCGAGCTGCTCTCCCCGGCCCGGCGCCCCGCCGCCGTCACCGCCGACCTCGCCGGCTTCTGGCGTACCGGCTACCCGCAGGTGCGCGCCGAGCTGCGCGGGCGCTACCCCAGGCACCCGTGGCCGGAGGACCCGGTCACGGCGCCCCCCACGACCCGGACCAAGCGGCCCGGGCACGGCTGACGCGGCGGCTCAGCCCGCGACGTCGGCCGCCGGCTCGTGGTCCGGGCCGTACGGCGGCAGGGTGACGCGCCGCACCGGCAGCGCCTGCGGGTCGTTGTCCCGCAGCCACACGACGAGGTGCTCCCGCACGGCGCAGCGCAGGGTCCAGTCGTCGTCGGTGTTCGCCGTCGTCACGAGCGCGCGGACGGTGACGTGCCCGCCGGTGGAGTCGGTGACGAGGAGCGACTTCCCGCGCTTGTCCCACGCGGGGTGCTGCTCGACGAACGCGTCGAAGGCGGCCCGCATCCGCTCGAAGTCGGTGCGCCAGTCGAGCTCGAAGTAGACGACGCCGGTGACCGTGTCGCCGGTCCGGCTCCAGTTGATGAACGGCTGGGTGGTGAAGTACGTCGAGGGCAGCACCTTGTGCCGCTCGTCCCAGATGCTCACGACGACGTAGGACAGCGTGATGTCCTCGATCGTGCTGTACGTGCCGTCGACCTCGACGATGTCCCCGATCCGGATCGCGTCGGTGAACGCGAGCTGGAGCCCGGCGAAGAGGTTGCCGAGGCTGCTCTGCGCCGCGATGCCGACGACCACCGACAGCAGGCCGGCGGAGGCGAGGATCGTCGTGCCGATGCGCTCGACCCCGGGGAAGGTGAGGAGCGCCATCGCCGCGCCGACGACGATGAAGCCGGCGTTGACGAGGCGCCGGATCAGGAGCATCTGGGTACGCGTGCGGCGCCGGTCACGGTCGTCCTGCTTGCGGGCGACGACGCGGCGCTGGGTCTGCTCGAGCCAGGCGAGCACGATGGTCGCCGCGAACCAGACGCCGCTGACGATGATGGCGATGAGCAGCACGTGCATGCCGACGTCCCGCACGGTGCCCGCCTCGGCTGTCGTCCCGAAGGCGATGCGCAGCGCGATGGCGAGCACGAGCGCGCCGAACGGACGGCGCACCCGCAGCCAGGCGGCGTGCAGGCGGGGGGCGCCGCGGTCCGACAGCCGGCGGACGATGACGTAGACGGTGAACATCACGAGCGCGACCGCCGCCGCGGCGGCGAGGAGCGCGATGATCCACCGGAGGAAGGGCCAGAGGTCGTCCATGGGTGCCAGCCGGGTCAGAGCGTCGCGTGCTCGCGCAGCGCCCCCAGGACCGGGTTCCACGGCCTGGCGGTGCGCTTGGTGATGAGGTGCGCCCGGTGGAAGGGGTCCTCGTCCAGCAGCCGGAAGGCGCCGTCGACGTCCTCGGCGAGGACGATGAGGAGGGCGCCGGGGGCGGCGTTGTCCAGCCACGGGCCGGAGGCGAGGAGCGAGCCGGCGTCGACGAGACCGGCGACGAACTCCCGGTGCTCGGGCCGGATCGCGGCGAGGTCGTCGGTGCGGTTCGTGTCGTAGGTGTACTCGACGGCGAAGACGGTCATGCGCACGAGGGTATGTCCTCCGGCGTCACGCGCGCGGGATGGCGCACGCCTCGGCGACCTCCGTGACCACCTGGGGGTGGGTCGCGGCGGGCGGGCGGGCACCGGTGTCCCAGTCCGCTCCGGTGAGGACCGGCTGGCTCTCCAGCGCCCGCAGCTCGGCGTCGTTGAACACCCGGGAGCGGGTGAGGAAGCGGACCCCCTCGGGCCCCTCGACGCTGAACCCGGCGCCGCGGCCGGGCACGACGTCCAGGACGAGCTGGGTGTGGCTCCACGCCCCGAACTGCTGGGCCGAGATCCACACCGGCACGCCGTCCTCGTCGGCGGGCGCGTCGGAGCGCACCTGCCCGGTGAACAGCCGCAGGTCGAGCACGCCGAGGAGGACCTCGCGGTCCCCGACGATGAACTCCCCCTGCGGGTAGCACATGGGGGAGGAGCCGTCGCAGCAGCCGCCCGACTGGTGCATCATCAGCGGCCCGTGCTGGTCGCGCAGCCGGTCGAGCAGCTCGCTCGCGGCCTGCAGCGCCACGACCCGCGGCACCCTGACCTCCATGGTCCCTCCCTCGGGTGGGGGGACCGGGGCCGCGCGCGGCGGCCCCGGTCCGGCGTCGGTCTAGAAGAAGCCCAGCGGTCCCGGCGCGTAGGACACGAGGAGGTTCTTCGTCTGCTGGTAGTGCGACAGCATCATGAGGTGGTTCTCGCGGCCGATGCCCGACTGCTTGTAGCCACCGAAGGCTGCGTGCGCCGGGTACTGGTGATAGGTGTTCGTCCACACCCGCCCCGCCTGGATGGCCCGGCCCGCCCGGTACATCGTGTCCGCGCTACGGCTCCACACCCCGGCGCCGAGCCCGTAGAGGGAGTCGTTGGCGATGGCGATGGCCTCGTCGAAGTCCTTGAACGTCGTCACCGACAGGACGGGGCCGAAGATCTCCTCCTGGAAGACCCGCATCGAGTTGTCACCCTTGAAGACGGTCGGCTGGATGTAGTAGCCGCCGTCGAGCCCCTCGACGGAGTCGACGCCGCCGCCGATGAGGACCTCGGCGCCCTCCTGGCGGCCGATGTCGAGGTAGCTACGGATCTTCTCGAACTGGTCGGAGGAGGCCTGCGCACCGACCATCGTCGTCGGGTCGAGGGGGTGGCCCCGCTTGATCGCCTTGACGCGGGGCAGCGCCCGGGCCATGAACTCGTCGTAGATCGACTCGTGGATGAGGGCCCGGGAGGGGCAGGTGCACACCTCGCCCTGGTTGAGGGCGAACATCGTGAAGCCCTCGAGCGCCTTGTCGAGGTAGGAGTCGTCGGCGTCCATGACGTCGGGGAAGAAGATGTTGGGCGACTTCCCGCCGAGCTCGAGCGTCACCGGGATGATGTTCTGGGTCGCGTACTGCATGATGAGGCGGCCCGTCGTCGTCTCGCCGGTGAAGGCGATCTTGGCGATGCGCGGGTTGGACGCGAGCGGCTTGCCCGCCTCGAGCCCGAAGCCGTTGACGACGTTGACGACGCCGTCGGGCAGCAGGTCCCCGATGAGGGACATGAGGTAGAGGATCGAGGCCGGGGTCTGCTCGGCAGGCTTCAGGACGACGGCGTTGCCCGCCGCGAGCGCCGGGGCGAGCTTCCACGTGGCCATGAGGATGGGGAAGTTCCAGGGGATGATCTGCCCGACCACCCCGAGCGGCTCGTGGAAGTGGTAGGCGACGGTGTCCTCGTCGAGCTGGGAGATGCCGCCCTGCTGGGCGCGCAGCGCGCCGGCGAAGTACCGGAAGTGGTCGATCGCCAGCGGCAGGTCCGCGGCGAGCGTCTCGCGCACGGGCTTGCCGTTCTCCCACGTCTCGGCGACGGCGAGCCGCTCGAGGTTCTCCTCCATGCGGTCGGCGATGCGGTGGAGCACCAGCGCCCGCTGTGCCACGGAGGTGCGCCCCCAGGCCGGGGCGGCCGCGTGGGCGGCGTCGAGGGCGAGCTCGATGTCCTCGGCGGTGCCGCGCGCGACCTCGGTGAACGTCTTGCCGTCCACCGGGCTCTGGTCGGCGAAGTACTGGCCCTTGACGGGCGGGACCCACCGGCCCCCGATGTAGTTGTCGTAGCGCTTCTCGTAGCTCATCAGCGCGCCCTCGGTGCCCGGGGCGGCGTAGACGTTCGGCTGCGGCGCGGCGGTGTCCTTGGCGACGTCGGTCTCGATGGTCATGAGCGAGTACTCCCTCGTGCTCTCGATCTGCCGTGAGTGGCTCGTCGTCGAACCACCCGCCCCCGACGATATGTCGTGGATCACATCCTGGGAAGAGTTCTGGCGGCGCGTGCGTTGACCCCGGGGCGCCCACCATCCCAGGAGGTCACCGTCGTGCCCCAGCAGACCGTCCCCCACCCCGCCGACCTGCCCACCGTCCTCGCCGGCCCCTCGGCCGCGCAGACCGCCGTCGACCCTGTCGCCCCGCCCGAGGCCGAGCTCGAGCGGCAGGTGCGCACCTATGTCGAGCTCGGCTTCCCCGCCCTGCTCGGCACCGACGAGGACG
>NZ_VDFS01000023.1:10903-16552 GCF_006151955.1 Georgenia sp. 311
CGCGCTCGTCGAGCCGCTGCGCGCGCAGCTGCCGCCCGCCGGGGCGCCGACGTCCGTCCCGCCCGAGGACCACGTCCCGTTCGTCCTCGTGCTCGCCCTCGAGCGGCCGGGTGACGCCGTCCCCGCCATGCGGCTGGGGCGGCGCGGCGGCGTCAGCCTCATCGACGACGACGAGCTCGCGACCTACCGCCCCGTGGTCGACGTCCCGGACGGCCCCGCCCACCTCGTGCGCGACGTCGACACCGGCACCCGGTTCCTCGGCGTGACGCCCGAGAGCGCCACGGAGACGATCCGCGCGGAGGGGCGCCGCCCGCTCACCGTCGCTGAGGGGCTGGCGCTCGTCGTCGTGCGCCCGGACATGCTGCGTCCCGGCCGCTGCTTCTCCCTCGCCGGCTCGCGCACCGGCACGAACCAGCGGGTGCCCGCCGTGTGGATCTCCGAGCGTCGCCCCAAGCTCGGGTGGTGCTGGGACCGCAACCCGCACACCTGGCTCGGCACCGCGTCGGCGGCCGGCTGAGGCCGCGGCCCGCCTCAGTCCGCCGGGCGGCGGCGCAGGGCCTTGGTCTGGCTGCGGCGGGTCTTGGCCTCGGCGCGCCGGCGCTGGGCGCCCCGCGAGGGCTTCGTGGGCCGCCGCGTCGGAGGTGGGGGAGCGAGCGCCCCGCGCAGCAGGTCGGCCAGCCGGGCGGCGGCCGCCTCGCGGTTGCGCAGCTGGGAGCGGTGCTCGCTGGCCACGACGGTGAGCCGGCCGTCGACGAGCCGGCCGGCGAGGGCCGCGAGCACCCGCTCACGCTGCCGCTCGTCCAGCGCCGTGGTCCCCGCGACGTCGAGGGTGAGCTCGACCCGGGAGTCGGTCGTGTTGACGCCCTGGCCCCCGGGCCCCGAGGCCCGGGAGAAGCGCCACTGCAGCTCCTCCTCGCGCACGACGACGGCGCGCGTCACGTGCAGGTCACCGGGCATGGCGCCAGCCTCTCATCCGCCGAAGACCGCAGGCGCGCTCATCCCTGCCACGACTGAGGTCCGCGTCACGGTCCGGGCCGTGCCTCACCGGCGTGTCGCAGGGCGTGTCGCGCAGGTCGTGGCGTGTTTTCCGGTCGCTCGGGCACGCGGGGACCGGCCGCGTCCGCGTGGCCCGGTGGGCGGTCCTCGTGCTTTGCTCCTCCCCGTGAGCAACCTGACCCGCGACGAGACCCGCGGCCGCGCCTCCCACCTGAGCCTCCACACCGTCACCGTGGAGCTCGACCTGCGCGCAGCCCGCGACGGCGGCACCCCGACCTTCCCGACGACGACGACCGTGAGCCTGACGAGCACCGCGCCCACGACGTGGCTCGACTTCCTCGGACCCCGCGTCCACGCCGTCGTCGTCGACGGCGAGGAGCAGCCGGTGCGCTTCGAGGACGGCCGGGTCCACGTCGAGGGGCTGCGCACGGACGGCGGGGAGTCGACCGTCGTCGTGCGTGGCGAGGGTGCCTACTCGCGCACGGGCGAGGGGCTGCACCGCTTCGTCGACCCGGTGGACGGGCAGACCTACCTCTACACCCAGTACGAGCCCGCCGACGCCCGGCGCGTCTTCGCGAACCTCGAGCAGCCCGACCTCAAGGCGTCCTACACGTTCGTCGTCACCGCGCCGGAGGACTGGCACGTGCTGTCCAACTCTGCGGCGCAGGAGGTGACCGACGCCGAGGACGGCGGGCGGACGTGGACCTTCGCGCCCACGCCGCCGCTGTCCACCTACATCACCGCCGTCGTCGCCGGGCCCCACCACCGCGAGGAGGGCAACTGGTCGCGCGAGCTGCCCGACGGCACCACCCTCGAGGTGCCGCTCGGCCTGTGGTGCCGCGCCTCCCTCGCGCCCTACCTCGACGCCGCGGAGTTCCTCGAGGTCACCCGCCAGGGCCTGGACCTGTTCCACGACGCCTTCGACTACCCCTACCCGTGGGGCAAGTACGACCAGGTGCTCGTGCCCGAGTACAACCTCGGCGCGATGGAGAACCCGGGCCTGGTGACCTTCACCGAGCACTACCTCTTCCGCTCCCAGGCCACCGAGGCCCAGCGCGAGGGCCGCGCCACGACGATCCTCCACGAGATGGCCCACATGTGGTTCGGCGACCTCGCGACGATGCGCTGGTGGGACGACCTGTGGCTCAAGGAGTCCTTCGCGGACTACATGGGCACCTACGCCACGGCCACCGCCACCCGCTTCTCCACCGCGTGGACGAGCTTCGCCCTGCGCCGCAAGGCCTGGGCCTACCGCCAGGACCAGCTGCCCAGCACCCACCCCGTCGTCGCGGACATCCCCGACCTCGAGGCCGCCAAGCAGAACTTCGACGGCATCACCTACGCCAAGGGCGCCTCGGTGCTCAAGCAGCTCGTCGCGTTCGTCGGGCCCGAGGCGTTCCTCGCCGGTGCCCGCGTCTACTTCCGCCGCCACGCGTTCGGCAGCACGACCCTCCCGGACCTCCTCGCCGCGCTCGAGGAGGCCTCGGGCCGTGACCTGTCGGCGTGGAGCGGGCAGTGGCTGGAGACCACCGGCCCCTCGACGCTCACCGCCGAGGTCGACCTCGCGCAGGGTGAGGACGGCCGGGAGACCGTTGCCGCCCTACGGGTCCGCCAGGAGGACGCGGGCGGGGTGCTGCGCGACCACCGCCTCGTCGTCGGGTGCTACGCCGCGGGCGAGGACGGCGCCCTCGTGCGCACCCACCGGTTCGAGACCGACGTGACCGGCGCCGTCACCGAGGTGGCCGAGGCCGCCGGGATCCCCGCGCCGGACCTCGTCCTCGTCAACGACGACGACCTCACCTACGCCAAGGTGCGCCTCGACCCGCGGAGCAGCGCCACCGCGCTGCGCTCGGCGGGGACCCTCGCCGAGCCGCTGTCCCGCGCCGTCGTGTGGTCGGCGCTGTGGAACGCGACCCGCGACGCGGTCCTGCCCGCCGAGCGCTTCCTCGACGCCGTCGTGAGCCAGCTGCCGGCGGAGGAGGAGATCGGGATCGCGCGCGACCTGCTCGCCCACGCCGCGACCGCCGTCGAGCACTACCTGCCGGTCGAGCAGCGCGCCGGGGCGCGCGGTCTGCTCGCCGAGGAGACCTACGCGCGGCTCACCGAGCGTGAGCCCGGCTCGGGCCTGCAGCTCGTGTGGGCGCGTGCCTTCGCCGACGCCGCCGCCCGCGCGCCGGAGGCGGCCGGCCACGTCCGCGCGGTCCTCGCCGGTGAGGTCGAGGGCCTGCGGCTCGACCCGGACCTGCGCTGGTCGCTGTGGCAGGCGCTGGCCGCTGTCGGCGAGGCGGGGCCGGAGGACCTCGACGGCGAGCTCGCCCTCGAGGACACCGCGACCACCCGCCTGGCCCGTCGCGCCGCGCTCGCGGGGCGCCCGGACGCCGACGTCAAGGCCGGCGCCTGGGCCGAGCTCGGGCTGCCCGCGCCGGGCACCGACGCCGCCCTGGGGGACAGCGACCTGTCCAACGACGAGGTCGACGCCGTCCTCACCGGCCTCACCCAGCCGCTGCACGCCGACCTGCTCGACGGGTACGTCGAGCAGTACTTCGCCCTCCTCCCCGCGATCTGGGAGGGCCGCTCGATCGAGATCGCCGAGCGGCTCGTCCAGGGGCTCTACCCGTCGTGGGCGGCGGAGGAGGACGGCGCGGTGGAGGAGCAGCCGGTGGTGCGCCGGACCCGGCGCTGGCTCGACGAGCACGCCGGGGCGCCCGCAGGGCTCCGCCGCACCGTCCTCGAGCAGCTCGACGACCTCGAGCGCGCACTGCGCGCCCGGGCCGCGGCGGCCTGACCGGCTAGAAGGGCGGCCAGGGGATCGCCGGGTAGCCGGCGGGCGGCAGGGGGAGGCGCCCGGCGGCGAGCAGGCGGTCGCAGCGATCGGTGAGGGCGGTGACCTCGGCGGGCTCGAGCAGCCCGCCGAGCGCCGCGCCGAGCTCGCCGTCCAGGTCGGTGCGCACCCGCTGGACCCCGGCCACCTCCTCGGCCGTGAGCCCGGCCCCCGCCCACCCCCAGAGCACGGTGCGCAGCTTGTGCTCGGGGTGGAACGTCAGCCCGTGGTCCACGCCGTACCGGTGGCCGCCCTCGACCGCGAGGACGTGCCCGGCCTTGCGGTCGGCGTTGTTGACGACGACGTCGAAGACCGCCATCCGCCGCAGGGCGGGGGAGTCCTCGTGGAGGAGGGCGACGGGCCGGTCCTCCTCGTCGACACCCTCCAGGACGCGGCACCATCCCTTCGCCGGGGCCTCCCCGGCGGGGACGAGGAGGACGGCGTCCTGCTCCGGGTCCGGCTCGCACCAGAGCTGGGCCATGCCGGTGCCGAGCGGCCCCTCGCACAGCCAGGTGCGGGGGACCAGCCCCCACCCCGTCGCCTCCGAGACGAGGTAGGCGGCGACCTCCCGGCGGGCGAGCGTCCCGTCGGGGAAGTCCCACAACGGCCGCTCCCCGGCGACGGGCTTGTAGACGACCGGCTCAGGCCCGAGGCGGCCGAGGAAGGTGGCGTTGGAGGCCGAGAGGATCCGGGCGTCGAGAACGATCTCGGCGCCGCTCACCGCAGCCCGTCGGTGGGCCCGCAGTCGTGGCCCTCGGGGTCCATCGGCTCCCCGCACCGGGGGCATGCCGGGCGCCCGGCGGCGACGACCTCGCGGGTGCGCTCGGCGAAGGCGCGGGCGGTGCCGACGGGGATGCGCACGACGAGCGCCTCCTCCGCCTCGGGGACGACCGGCTCGAGCGTCTCCGCGTCGACCGTCTGGATCGGCACCGCCTCGATGACGAGCTGGGCGGTGGAGGGGTCCCAGCCCAGGCCCATGACCCCGACGCGGAACTGCTCCGCGACCGGCTGGTCGAGGCCCTCGGTGTCGATGAGCTCCTGCGGTGCCTCGGCCGGGACGCTGAAGCGGTTGCCGTCGGTGGCCATAAGCTCGTCGAGCAGCTCGTCGATCTTCTCGGCGAGCGCGGCCGACTGCTCCTTCTCCAGCGCGACGGACAGGAGCTGGCTGCCGGTGCGTGCCTGGAGGTAGAAGGTGCGCGCCCCGGGCTGCCCGACCGTCCCGATCACGAGCCGGTCGGGCCAGTCGAAGGTGTGGACGGTGACGGGCACGTTCCCCATGCTACGAGGCGGGCGGCGAACCCGCCGGTCCGGCCCCGCCCCCGACCTGGGCCTCCTCGTGCCGGGCGGCGAGCCACGTGAGGTCGCCGTCGTCGGTGTTGACGGTCAGCACCTGCGGCGCGGCGGGGGCGTAGCGCACGACCGAGAGCGACGCGGGGTGGACGTGGAGGCGCTGGAAGAGGTCGAGGTGCAGGCCGAGGGCGTCGGCGAGGACCGCCTTGAGCAGGTCTCCGTGACTCACCGCGGCCCACACCGCGCCGGGCCCGTGCTCGGCCTCGACCTCCGCGTCGATCCGGCGGACCGCGCCGACCGCCCGCGCGTGCATCTCCACGAGCGACTCCCCGCCGGGGAAGACGGCCGCCGAGGGCTGGCGCTGGACGACCTGCCACAGGTCCTCGCGGGCGAGGTCGGCCAGGGCCCGGCCCTGCCAGCGGCCGTAGTCGCACTCGGTGAGCGCGTCCTCCACCCGGGTCGGCGGGCTCCCGGCCTGGCGGTCGAGCACCGCCTGCGCCGTCTCCCGACACCGTTCGAGCGGGCTGGTGACGACGAGGGCG
>NZ_VDFS01000023.1:16921-32245 GCF_006151955.1 Georgenia sp. 311
GTGCTGCGGGCGTGCCTCACGAGGATGACGGTGGCCATGGGAGGCGATCCTAGGTCCCGGGGCCGGGCGCCGCCGGGCGGGTCCCCTCAGAGCACCGCCTGGAGGAAGTCACGGGTGCGCTGCTCGCTGGGGTGGGTGAACAGCTCGCCGGGCGCGCCGTCCTCGATGATGTGGCCCGCGCGCCGGACGGCGTCCACGAGAGGCGATCGTGGCGGGCGGAGGTCGCCGTCGACCTCCGCCCGCACCGCAGCGGAACACCCGTCGCGGATCGTTACCGCACCGCGACACGCCTGACCGCTGCTTTGCGGTCGAGGGAACCTTGCTTGACTA
Organism: Georgenia sp. 311; assembly: GCF_006151955.1. Classification (NCBI taxonomy): domain Bacteria; kingdom Bacillati; phylum Actinomycetota; class Actinomycetes; order Allobogoriellales; family Allobogoriellaceae; genus Georgenia; species Georgenia sp. 311. The sequence continues at coordinate 17,252 of NZ_VDFS01000023.1, forward strand.
GTCCTGCAGTGCGGGGATGACCTCCTGCTCGAAGAGCTCCATCCCGCTCGTGTCGTAGGCCGCCTCGGGGAAGTAGAGGATCGCGTAGGTCATCCCGAGGTCGCGCAGCGCGGAGAGGTTCTCCACGATCTGCTCGGGCGTGCCGCACGCCGGCATCCCCCGGACGGCGCCGAGCTCGCGCTCGACCTTGTCCTCCGGCACCCCGGCGGAGCGCAGCCGGTCGGCGAGCTGGTCCAGGCGGTCCTGCACCTCGGCCTCGTCGCGCCCGATGGCGACGTTGTAGTTGGAGGAGCGGGTGATGCGCTCGACGTCGGTGCCGACCTCGCGGCAGTGCTCGGCGAGGATCGCCGACTTGTGGGCGAAGCCCTCCGGGGTGCCGTCGAAGTTCGTGTAGTCGGCGTACTGCGCGGCGATGCGCAGGGTGACCTTCTCGCCGCCGCCGGCGATCCACAGCGGCACGCCACCCTCCTGGAGGGGGAGGGGGCGGCAGATGGCGCCGTCGACCTGGTAGTGCTCGCCGCTGAAGGTGGCCACGCCCTCGCGCCACGCCTGGCGCATGATCTGGACGCCCTCACGGAGCATCGCCAGACGCTCGCCCGCCCGCGGGAAGCCGTAGCCGTAGGCGCGCCACTCGTGCTCGTACCAGCCGGCGCCGATCCCCATCTCCAGGCGGCCGCCGCTCACGTGGTCGATCGTGGCTGCCGCCTTGGCGAGGTACATCGGCGGGCGGTAGGCCATGCACGTGCACATCTGGCCCAGGCGCACCCGGTCCGTGCTCGCGGCGAGGGCAGCCATGAGGGACCACGCCTCGTGGGTCGCCTCCTCGCTCGGGACCGGGGTCGTGTGGAAGTGGTCGTACACCCACACCGACTCCCACGGCCCGGCATCGGCCCGGCGGGCCAGGTCTCGCATGAGCGGCCACTGCCGCACGTCCTCGATGCCGACGAGGTCGAAGCGCCAGCCTTGCGGGATGAAGAGTCCGAATCGCATGGCCAGAGAGTACGGGCAGGTCACGGCACGGTCACGCCTGGCGCGCCCGCCTCCGCGAGTCGCTCCCACCTGCGTACCCTGGACCCCGTGGACACCGGGGAGGAGACGGCGCGCGCGGCCGCCGACGAGCGCGTCTGGACCGTCCCCAACGCCATCAGCTTCCTGCGCCTGGCACTCATCCCGGTCTTCGCCTGGCTGATCGTCGGCGAGCACGACGTCGCCGCGCTCATCGTCCTCGCCGTCGCCGGCGCCTCCGACTGGGTCGACGGGTTCATCGCCCGGCGCTTCGACCAGGCGAGCCGCCTCGGGCGCATGCTCGACCCGGCGGCCGACCGGCTCTACATCTTCGTCACGCTGATCGGCCTCGCCTACCGCGAGATCGTCCCGTGGTGGCTCGTCGTCGTCATCGTCGCCCGCGAGCTCGTGCTCGCCGGGACGATGCCCGTGCTCGTCCGCCATGGCTACGGGCCGCTGCCGGTGCACATGGCCGGCAAGTCCGGGACGTTCTGCCTCATGTACGCCTTCCCGCTGCTGCTCCTGGCCTCCGTGCCGGGCGTGGTGGGGGAGGTCGCGTGGACCGTCGGCTGGGCCAGCGCCCTGTGGGGCGTGGGCCTGTACTGGTTCGCCTGCCTGCTCTACCTGGAGCAGGTCGCGTGGATCGTGCGCCGCGACCGTGCGGGGTCGGGCGCAGCCGCACCAGGTGCCGGATGACCGGGGGGCGGCTGCGGCTGGACGAGTCGATGACGCTCCTGACGGAGGTCGTCGAACGGCCCCTGGACCCCGGCTACGCCGAGGCTGCCCGGCGGCGGGCCGATGGCACCGCTCCGGCGATGCCCTGGTGGCGCAAGCTCGTCGTCGCCGTCCTCGCGGCGGTCCTGGGCCTGGGCGGGGTGTGGGCCGCGCGCGAGCTGCGCGCCCCCAGCGCCACGGCCAGTGAGGCACGAGCGGTCCTCCTGTCCCAGATCGAGGAGGGGGTCGCGGATGCCGACGCCCTGCGCCAGGAGAACGCCGCCCTCGCGGCCACCATCGACACCCTCCAGGAGGAGTCGCTGCGCGTCAGTGACCCCGAGTTCCTCGACGAGGTCCGCGCTCTCGCGCTGAGCGCCGGTGGGGTGAGCGTCCAGGGCCCCGGCCTGCGGATCACCCTGGACGACTCGCGTGACGCCCAGGCCGGGACACCGGGCTCGGAGATGGGCCGGGTGCAGGACCTCGACCTGCAGATCCTCGCCAACGCGCTGTGGGCGTCGGGGGCCGAGGCCGTCGCCATCAACGGCCACCGCCTCTCCAGCGTGAGCGCCATCCGCTCCGCCGGCCTGGCGATCCTCGTCGACCTCGCGCCGCTGGCCCGGCCCTACGTCGTCGAGGCGGTCGGCGACCCCGACGCCATGCGTGCCCAGCTCGCCCGCAGCAGCGCCGGCGCCCACCTCGCCACGCTGCGCGACTCCGTGGGCATCCCGGTGTCGTTCGAGGAGGCCGACGAGCTCGTGCTCCCCGGCACCACCGAGCGCAGCCTGGAGCACGCCGAACCGCTCGCCACGCCGGAGGCGGGGGACCGATGACCGGACAGGACCGGCCGCCGCGGGCGGCAGGGGAGGAGCACTGACATGTTCGCCGTCATCGGACTCGTCGTCGGCGTCGTCGCCGGCATCCTCATCGAACCCACCGTGCCGACCGGGCTGCAGCCCTACCTCCCGATCGCCGTCGTCGCGGCGCTCGACGCCCTCTTCGGCGGTCTGCGGGCCTACCTCGACGGGGTGTTCGACGACCGCGTCTTCGTCGTCTCCTTCGTCTTCAACGTCCTCATCGCCGCGCTGCTCGTCTTCCTCGGTGACCAGCTCGGGGTGGGGGCGCAGATGACGACGGCGGTCGTCGTCGTCCTCGGCATCCGGATCTTCTCCAACGCGGCCTCGATCCGCCGGCACGTGTTCAAGGCGTGAGGAAGGTGCGCGTGCAGGACGAGCGACCCACCGGGGAGGGCACCGCCGCCCGCGCCCGCCTGCGCCAGCTCGTGCTGCGCCGGCAGCCCACGTGGGTCCACGTGCTCATCGTCCTGCTCTGCGCGGCGGTCGGCTTCGCCCTCGCCGTCCAGGTGCGCCAGGCCCAGGAGGACACCTACGCGACGATGCGCCAGGACGACCTCGTGCGGCTCATCGACGAGCTCGGGGCTCGTAACCGCGAGCTCACCGAGGAGGGCGTGGCGCTGCGCCGCGAGCTCGACGACCTCGAGTCCGGGACGAGCTCGCTGGAGGCTGCGCGGGAGGCGGCCGAGCAGCAGGCCCGCGTCCAGGGCATCCTCGCCGGGGTCCTGCCGGTCACCGGGCCGGGCATCGAGCTCCGCGTCGAGGACCCGAACGCCGAGGTCACGGCCCCGACGTTCGTCACCGTGCTGGAGGAGCTGCGCAACGCCGGCGCGGAGGCGATCGAGCTCAACGGCCAGCGGATCACCGCCTCGAGCTGGCTGGGCACCCGCACCGGCGGGCTGGTCGTCAGCGGCGTGGAGATCGAGCCGCCGTACGTGTGGCGAGCCATCGGCGACCCGCAGACGCTCGCCGTCGCCCTGGACATCCCCGGGGGCGCGCTCGCCTCGATCCGCACCGCGGGCGCGACGGTCGAGGTCGAGCAGGAGGAGCGCGTCGAGATCACCTCCGTGCGCGAGCTCCAGCAGCCCGAGTGGGCCACGCCGAGCCCCGCGGACGAGGGCTGAGGACGAACTGCGTGTCACACGGGCCTCATCGGGAACTATGGTGGTGGCATGAGGCCGGGGTGACACCCGGTGGGTCGTTGAGGGGAGCACACGTAATGGGTACCGAACCCGAGCCGCAGGACATGTCGCGCACGACCGCCCGGTTCGGCGCCATCGGAGCGACGGACGAGACCCTCGCGCGCACGGACGTCCCGCCGCCGGACCTCGCGGCCGTCGAGGGCCTGCCCCCCGGCCACGCGCTGCTCATCGTCCAGCGCGGGCCGACAGCGGGTGCACGGTTCCTGCTCGACACCGACCGGACGATCGCCGGACGCCACCCGAGCGCCGACATCTTCCTCGACGACGTCACGGTCTCCCGCCGTCACGCGGAGTTCGTCGCGCACGAGGGTGGCTACGTCGTCCGTGACGTCGGCTCCCTCAACGGGACGTACGTCAACCGGGAGCGGATCGACTCCGCCGTCCTCCACGCGGGCGACGAGGTGCAGATCGGCAAGTACCGCCTCACCTACCACCCGAGCCCGAACCGCGGCGACGCCACGGCCCAGTGAGCGCGACCGCACGCCGCGCCACCGGCCCCGAGCCCGCGGAGCAGAACCGTCCCGAGGAGGCGCCGAGCACCTGGCCGCCCGGCGCCTCCACCGAGCCCACGATGAGCATCGGCGCGGTGCTCGCCGTGCTGCAGCCGGAGTTCCCGGCGGTCCGCATCTCCAAGCTGCGCTTCCTCGAGGAGCAGGGCCTGGTGAGCCCGCGCCGCAGCGGCTCGGGCTACCGGATGTACAGCCAGGCCGACGTCGAACGGCTGCGCTACGCCCTCACCGCCCAGCGCGACTCGTTCCTGCCCCTGCGGGTGATCCGCGACCAGCTCGAGGACCTCGACGCCGGACGTCCGGTCGCCGACGCGCCGGGCACCCGGGTCGTCACGCGTGACGGCGAGCTCGTCCGCCCCCGGCCCTCGGCCCGGGTACGGCCCGAGGAGATCGCCGACCTCACCGGCGTCAGCCTCGCTGAGATCGAGGAGATCGCCGCCGCTGGGCTCATCGTCGCCGACCCGCGCGGTCGGTTCCCCGGCCGCGCCGTCGACGTCGTGCAGCACGCGGCGACGCTCGCCCGGCAGGGGATCAGCCCGCGGCACCTGCGCACCGTCCGGACGGCGGCCGAGCGCCACGCCGACACGATCGAGCAGGTCGTCGCGCCCGTGCGCGCGCAGCGCTCGGGCGCCGGACGGGAGCGGGCGGCGGCTCGTGCGCTGGAGCTCGCGGAGGTCTACGGGCGGCTGCACGCCGACCTCCTGCGTGCGGCGGTGGACGACCTCGCCTGAGGGCGCGTCCGGTGGCCGACCATCCGCAGGCACGCCCGTGACGATGGTCGTACCGTTGCGGGTATGCGAGAGATGGACGTGCTCGGCGTCCGGGTGAGCATCCCGGAGAACGAGGTCGTCGTCGTCCTCGCTGCGAAAGGTGCCGGCAGGGTCGTGCTCCCCATCGTCATCGGGCCGCGGGAGGGCGCTTCGATCGCGACCGCGCAGGCCGGGATCGTCCCCGAGCGCCCCCAGACGCACGACCTGTTCATCGCGCTGCTCGAGGCCACCGGGGTGAGCCTCGAGCGCGTCCAGGTGACCAAGCTGGAGCACGGCACGTTCCACGCCGAGCTCCACCTGTCCACCGGGCACCGGGTGGACTCGCGGCCCTCGGACGCCATCGCGCTCGCGCTGCGCGCCCAGTGTCCGGTGCTGTGCGCCGAGGACGTGCTCACGACGGCAGGCGTCATCATGGACGCGGAGGACGAGGCCGACGTCGTCGCGAACTTCCAGGCGTTCCTCGAGGACGTCGAACCGGAGGACTTCGAGGCGTGAGGGGAGGGGCAACCGGTTGCCGCGAGGGCCGACCTCGAGGTGAAGTAGAGGTTGAGACACGCGGCACGAAACACGCCGAGCGACGCGCCCGGGCGTGTCGTTGACTGGGCTGCCCCCGGGTCCTAGCGTGGGGGACATCAGGGCCGGAGCACACACCTCGTGCACGGCGTGAACGAACGGGAGTGCACGTGAGCGGCAGCGACGCGACAGCAGCCGGTGCAGCGGTCCCTCAGCGGGCGCAGGGAATGCTCTTCGGAGACGCCCTCCCGGACCTGGACACCGAGACCGGCTACCGCGGCCCCACGGCCTGCCGGGCAGCGGGTATCACCTACCGGCAGCTCGACTACTGGGCCCGCACCGGGCTGGTCGAGCCGAGCATCCGCAACGCCAGCGGCTCGGGCTCCCAGCGGCTCTACAGCTTCCGCGACATCCTCGTGCTCAAGGTCGTCAAGCGACTGCTCGACACCGGGGTGTCCCTCCAGCAGATCCGCACCGCGGTCCACCACCTGCACGAGCGCGGCGTCGATGACCTCGCCGGCATCACGCTCATGAGCGACGGCGCCAGCGTCTACGAGTGCACGAGCGCCGACGAGGTCATCGACCTCGTCCAGGGCGGTCAGGGCGTCTTCGGCATTGCGGTCGGCCGCGTGTGGCGTGAGGTCGAGGGCTCGCTCGCCGAGCTGCCCACCGAGCGGGCCGAGCGTGGGACCCCCGTGGAGGACGAGCTCTCCCGCAGGCGGCGCGCCCGCGACGCGGGCTGACGACATCGGGACCTGGGCCATCGGCCCAGGTCCCTCTCGTTTTCCCGCCTTCCCGGCAGCCGCATGGGGAAGGGGACATTTCCCCATGGAAACTCTTGTACATCTGTCGGTTTGAGGGCGTTACAACTCCTACTATTCGACCATGACTAATCCGATCGCCGGTTGGTACCCCGACCCCTCAGGGGACACGAGCAAGCTGCGGTACTGGGACGGCACGTCCTGGACCGCCCACTACGCGCCCGCCCAGGCGGCAAGCCCCGCCGCGGGTGAGCAGTCGACTGCGCCCGGCACACCGGAGAGCGGCCAGCCCGCCGCCGGGCCGAGCGACACCCCCACGACCCAGCTGCCGGCCCAGTCGGACACGCCCACCGCCGCCTACCCCGCGGCACAGAGCTTCGGCCAGCCCTCCCAGCAGGGCTACCCGCAGCCGGGTCAGCCCGGCTACGGCCAGCCCGGTCAGCAGGGTTACGGGCAGCCTGGTCAGGCGGGTTACGGCCAGGGTGGCTACGCCCAGCAGGCCGCTCCCGGCCAGGACGCCTACGCCCAGTACCCCGGGAGCCAGCAGCCCTACGGGCAGCCTTACGGAGGACCGCCGCAGGACGGCTACGGCCAGCAGCCCGGTGAGTCCGACGGTGGCTCCGGCAAGGGCCTGGTCATCGGCATCGTCGTCGCCGCGCTCGTCCTCATCGCTGCCGCGGTGACCGCCGTCGTCCTGCTCCTCAGCGGTGACGACGAGCCCGAGCCCCGGCCCGTCACGTCTCCCACGGCGGTGGAGCCCACCGAGGAGCCCTCCGTGGCCCCCACCGAGGAGCCCACCGAGGAGGACACGTCCGAGCCCGAGCCGACGGGGTCCGCGAGCGGCGGGGCCATCGAGCTGGGCACGCCCGCCGAGGGCTCGTTCGACGCGGGCGGCACCTGGACCGCCACGCTGACCCTCACCGAGGCAACGCCGGTGGTGGTCGACGCCGCCTCCGCATCCGGTGACCTCCAGCTCAGCCTCACCGGCGGTGACGTCACGCTCGAGAACGACGACCGCGGCCAGTTCTTCAAGTACCGCGAGGCCAGCATCCTCGACCCCGCCATCGGCGCCTACCTCGAGCCGGGGGAGTACGAGGTCGCGGTCTCCGGGTTCGGGGCCTCGACCGCCGCCGACTTCACCCTCACCGCGGTGGCCGCCGTGCCCCTCACCCCCGGTGAGACGGTGTCCGTGGACACCGACGGCGAGCCGTGGGTCGGGTACCTCGATCTCACCGACGCCGCGCTGGTGACGGTCGACGTCGCCTCGAGCGAGGGTGACGCCGTCCTGGGCCTGTTCGACTCCGCCGGTGAGACGCAGGGGATCGACGACAGCACCGACGGCTCGGGGCAGATGACCGACCCGTACTTCCAGGCCGAGCTGCCGGCCGGTCCCACGTTCATCTCCCTCCACGAGTACTTCAGCGACCCGCTGGTCGCGGAGCTGACCGTCACCGTCGAGTGACACCTCCGACGCCCCCGGGAGCACGCCTCCCGGGGGCGTCGTCGTACGCCGGAGGGCTCATGAGGTGGGAGTGGCCCTCGAGCCCCACACGGTCGCGAGGGCCTGCCAGTCCTCGTCGGTCATGAGCGAGAGCGGGCTGACGTTGACGGACGTGATCCCGTTGGTGGCGGCGAGCCCGACGGCCTCCTGCACTGGCGGGATCGCTCTTGACGATCCCGCCGGCGGCGTCGCGGGGCCGGTCCAGGGCCGCGGTCATCTCCCGGAACAGTGCGAGGTCCTCCTCCCCGTAGTGGATGCCGCTGAGGAACAGCTCGGTCACGGCGATCTGGCTGGGGGAGCAGCGCTCACCGAGGGCGGCGACATACTCCACGAGGCGCTCGCCCACCTCGCCCCTGGCGAGCTGGTAGGCGGAGGAGAGATACCGGGAGCGGACGGCGTCGGGGGAGGTCCCTGCGAGGGAGGGGTCTCGGAGATCCAGGCCGGGACGTACGCGTTCGTCGAGGAGGTCTGGTGCGCGCCAACGGGAACATCAGAGGTGTCAAGGGTGACCGCGGCAGGGGAGTCGTCGCCAGGAAGTGGGTCGCGCCCAGCACCGGCGGGTACTCCGCCAGGTCGGCGCCGGGGGAGGCGGTCGAGCGCCCCGACGTGCCTCCGACGAACGGCGCCTCGGTCTCCCCGCCGCGCCGCTTCGACGAGTCGGCCCGATGACCGGCTCGGGGACAGTGCTGTCCCCGGAACCCGCTCCCTCGTTCCCTGAGGGGCACTCGCTCACCGAGGGCTGGGTCGTCGACCCGCGTGTCGAAGGTGCCGAGCGGTCCGCGCACGCCACCGAGGACGCCGGCGTCGCCGTCGAAGCGCAAGAAGATCAGCCTCGACGACGCGGCCCCACCAGAACTACCGACCGACGACGACGAAGGAGCCCCGTGGCCACCTACGACCTGATGTTCAGCGCGTTCCTCCTCATGCCGGTCATCGGCGGCGTCGTGACGGGCGGGGCGGTGCTCGTCGCCCGCCTCGTCCGAAACGTCCGGGCTGACCGGGTCGGAGCCGGGGGAGGGGCGATCAGAGCTCGTGGGACGATCGGCGTGTGACCGACCAGGATCGCTCGTCCGACACCAGTCCGCCGCCCACGGGCCCGACGCCGGCGGCCGCGCTCGACACCGAGGCGGCGGAGCGCATGTGGGCGGAGTACGCAGGCGCCCACCCGGAGGTGGTGAGCGCCGGGTCGGAGCACACGGTCGACCGGTTCGGGGACTCGGCCGAGCTGTCCGACGAGCTGTTGGCGATCGTCCTGAACGGCACGAAGCGGGCCACCGCCGACCTCGTCGCCGAGTTCGCCGCACGCGGTGAGGCGCTGCCGCGAGTCGGCTCGCACTGGGTCGCCTGCGACGGGGCCGGAGCTCCTCGAGCGGTGCTGCGCAGCACCGAGCTGCGGCTGGGAACCATCGGTGACGCCGACGAGGACTTCGCCCGCGACGAGGGCGAGGGCGACCGGACACTGCAGTCGTGGCTGCGGGAGCACCGGCGTTACTGGGAGCGCACCTGCGCAGCGCGTGGCGAGGCGTTCACCGACGAGCACGAGATCGTCTTCGAGCGCTTCCGCGTCGTCTGGCCGCCGGAGATCGCGGACTGACCTCCCGCCAGCTCACGCCTTGGTGAGGGAGTGGCGCATCGGCCAGGCATCCTGGCCGGCTCCAGCGTTTTGACATAATGTACATTATCGGCGTTACGCCAACGAATGCCGATCGGCCTCCGACCGGGCGATGTCCAGGACGACTGCCGTGAGGCGCGACGCTCGGACCGGCGTGCCCAAAGCTCGTCAGTCGTCGAACCGACGGCCCAGCACCTTGACGTCGGACGCCTCGTACCCCAGGGCCTCGTAGAACCCGATGACGCCGGTGTTCTGTGCGCGGACCATCAGCTGGATCTTCGGTATGTGCCGCTCGCGTACCCACTGCTCACAGGCCCGCATGAGCATCCGGGCATACCCCTTGCCCTGGAGGTCCGGAGTGACGGCCACGTAGTAGACCCATCCTCGATGACCGTCGTGGCCGACCATGGCGGTAGCGACCAAGGTCCCGGTGGGCTCATAACCGCCCAGGACCGTCGAGTCGGGACCCCGCATGGCCCTGATCAGGTCAGCACGGGCGTCGTTCCACGGCCGGGTCAAGCTGACGGCTTCCCACAGTGCGACTGCCGAGTCGTAGTCGGCGGGCTCGAGGGGTCGGATCTGCACCCGTCTCACTGTAGGAGGAGGCCTGCCGAGTCCGCGCGCACTTCACGCGGGGCTCCACTGTGCGCCCCGCGCCGGGACCGTGCGGCCGCCAGAGCGAGCGCACGGTGGACGGCACGGGGGCGCACAGTCGCGGTGAGGCGCCGTGTCAGCGCCTCGTCATCGTGAGGTGGATGACGCCGCTCGCGGTCGAGACCGCCTCGACGTCGTAGTCCCGCTCGATGGCCTCGAGCCCGTCCCACAGCCGGCTGCCGCGGCCGAGCACGATCGGGACGACGACGACATGGATGTCGTCGACGAGGCCGGCCGCGATGAAGTCGCGTGCGACGCTCGCACCACCACCGATCCGCACGTCCAGGCCGCCGGCGGCCTCGCGGGCGACCTCCAGCGCCTGTGCCGGGCCGGCGTCGAGGAAGTGGAACGTCGTGCCGCCGGCCATCTCGAGCGGCGGCCACGGCCGGTGCGTGAGCACGAAGGTCGGCGTGTGGAACGGCGGCGTCTCACCCCACCAGCCGCGCCACTCGGGATCGTCCTGCCAGCCGGGCGGGCCGAACTTGTTCGCGCCCATGATCTCGGCGCCGATCCCCTCCTCGTGCCGGCGCGCCATGGCGTCGTCGACGCCCTCGCTGCCGGACTCGGCGCCGATGAGCGAGGCGCCGAAGCCGGTGGCGAACATCCACTCGTGGAGCCGCTCGCCGGCGTGGCCCATGGGCGTCTCCAGGCTCTGGCCCTCCCCCGCGCCGAAGCCGTCGAGCGAGATGGACAGGTTGTGGATCCTCGTGCGTGACATGCGCATTCCTCCGTCTGGGGTCTTGCGGTGCTGACCGGCGCCGCGGCCAGGAGTCATCTGCCTCAGGCCGCGCGTGCGAACCAGTCGAGGGCGAGCTCGGCCACCTCGGCGGGCGCGTCGTCGGTGATGAAGTGTGCGGCGTCGTCCACGTAGGTGATCTCGAGGTGGTCGGCGCACGTGCCGGCGTCGCGGCAGATGGTGGCGACGAGCCCTTCCTCGAAGCCGTAGTCGCGCCGGCCGAACACGACGAGCGTCGGCACGGTGAGGCGACGGCGCCGGTAGGTCCCGCCCACCATCCGTGCCGCTTCGGGCAGGACCATGCGTCGGGTGAGCGGCCGGACTGCGGCGTCGACCTCCGGCCGTGCCATCGGCGCGAGGTGCGCCGCGAGAACCTCGGCCGGGACAGGATGCGCGGCGTACCTCTCGGAGAACGTCCGGTCCATCGGCGCGCCGCGCCGGTGCCACACGAAGCGCGGGAGGTGTGAGAAGGCCCGGTACAGCTGCGGAGCGAAGCGCATGAACCCGGGCGGCACGCTGAGCTGTACCGCCGTCCTGACCCGTTCCGGGTGCTCGTAGCTCAGCTGCATGGCGGTGACGACGCCCATGTCGTGCGAGACGAGGTCCACGCGGTCGAGGTCGAGTGCGTCGAGCAGCGCGAGCAGATCCTCCATGCGCGTCTCGCGGTCGACGCGCGGGTCGCGTGCCGACGTCCAGCCGGCGCCCCGGAGGTCCGGGCACAGCGCCCGGTAGCCGTGTGCCGCAAGCGCCGGTGCGACATCGCGCCACTGCCACCAGTGCTGCGGGCTGCCGTGCAGGAGGAGGACCGGGCGCCCCTCCCCCACGGCGGCGAGATGCGTCCGCAGGCCCGGCGTCTCCACGACGAGGTGCTCGAACCCCTCGGCCTCCGGCAGGGGCGGTGACCATGCGCCCGCGGGTCCGGCGCTCGGCAGCGTGTCCATGGCAACCTTCTTCGCTCGTTGGACTACTATGAACATAGTAGAACCGTCGTCGGGAGGTTGTCCATGGGCGGGACGCGCGAGCGTGCGCTCGAGGCAGCCGTCGCACTGCTCGGGACGCAAGGGGTGCGCGCGCTCACCCACGCCCGGGTCGACGAGCGGGCCGACCTGCCGCCGGGGTCGACGTCGAACTGGTTCCGCACCCGGCGGGCGCTCCTCGGCGGCGTCGTCGACTGGATCGCCGAGCAGGAACGGGCGGACATCGACCCGTCCGGACTCCCCCACGTGAGCAGCGCGCAGGACCTCGCTGCCGGGCTCTGTGCGATGGTCGAGCTGCAGACCACGCGGTACGCCGCCCGCACCCGGGCGCGCTACGCGCTGTTCCTCGAGCTCACCACCGACCCCGAGCTCACCGAGCCGCTGGTCCGCCAGCGCCGAGAGTTCGAGCGGTGGGCCGAGTCCGTCGTCTCCGCCGCCGGCATCCCCGACCCCGTGCCCGCCACACGAGCACTCATGGCACTGGCCGAAGGGCTGCTGCTCCACCGGCTCAGCGTCGACCCGGGCCTCGACGTGCGTCCGGCGATCGAGCGGGCGGTCCGTGGCCTGTCCCGGGCCTGACCCCGCGACGCCACTCCCCCTTCCACGCACCGCGCCGATGCCCTACCGTGCGCTGATGGACGTCGTCGCCTGGCTGCTGGACTCCGACCCCGCGCTGCGCTGGCAGGTGCTCGCCGATCTCACCGACGCCCCCGCGGACGAGGTCGCCGCCGAGCGTTCGCGGGTCGCGACCACCGGCTGGGGCGCCGCCCTCCTGGCCGAGCAGGCCGAGGACGGACGCTGGGACGGCGGCACCTACCGGCCCGGCTGGGCACGTGAGGACCTGCCGTTCTTCGACGCGTGGACCGCCACCCACCACGTGCTGCAGGAGCTCGTCGACCTCGGCGTCGACCCGGCGAGCCCGGAGGTGCGCCGCGCGGTGGAGCGCGTGCGGGAGAACGTGCGCTGGGAGCACGAGAGCGAGCCGTTCTTCGCCGGTGAGGCCGAGCCGTGCATCAACGGCGTCGCGCTGCGCACCACCGCCTCCCTCGGCGAGGACGGCAGCGCGATCGCCGCGACGCTCCTGCGCACGCGACTGCCCGACGGCGGGTGGAACTGCTGGGCCGAGGACGGTACGGCCGTCTCCTCGTTCCACTCGACGATCTGCGCCGTCGAGGGCCTGCTCGCGTGGGAGCGCACCGGGGACGCGACGCCCGAGGCCGCCGAGGCACGGGCGTCGGGCGAGGAGTACCTCCTCGCCCGGGGACTGTTCCGACGCCGCTCGGACGGCGCCGTCGCCGACCCGCGCATGACGATGCTGTCCCACCCGGCGCGCTGGTACCACGACGTCCTGCGCGGTCTGGAGCACTTCCGGAACGCGGGCCGGCGCGACCCGCGCCTGGCCGAGGCCGTCGAGCTCCTCCGCGGCAAGGCCGATGCGAACGGCATGTGGCACCTGGACAGCGCCCACCAGGGCCCGTGCTGGCTCGACTACGGCGAGGGCGAGGGCTTCCCCAGCCGCTGGGTGACGTTCCGGGCGCTGCGCGTGCTGCGCTGGTGGGACGGCGGATGAGGGAGCGACCAGGGACCGGTCAGGGTGGTCCCCGATGTCCGCCGCACGCGCCGCGACCTAGCGTGACGTCATGACCTCCTTCTTCGACTCCATCCGCCGCACCGGCTTCCGCCGCGGTCCGGGCCGCATCCTCGGCGGCATCGCCGCCGGCCTGGCGAACAGGCTGGGGACCAGCGTGACGCTCGTCCGGCTCCTCGTGCTCCTCGCCTTGCTGCTCCCGGGGATAGGCATCGGCCTCTACCTCGTGCTGTGGGCACTCCTGCCGTGGCAGGACGGCACCATTCCCCTCGAGCGACTGCTCTCGCGCTGAGACGCCGCCGGCCCCGTCTGCCTCAGGGGTCGACGAAGAGCGCGAGCGTCGTGAGCACGGCGAGGACAGCGAGCACCCGCACCGTCGTGCTGCGCCACTCCCCCTCCCGCGCCGCGCCGCACACGGCTGCGAGAGCAAGGCTCGCCGGGACGAGCCACCAGCCGAGGACGCCGTACTCGTCCCACGGCCAGTGGGACACCTCGCCCACCCGCTGGAGCTGGGGCACGAACGCCACGACGACGGCGAGGGGCACCGGCACCGCGAAGACCATCATCAGCCACGTGAGCACCGACCAGCGGCGCCCCAGGGTGGCGGCGGGGGCACGGGAACAGGTTTCGACCACGAGAAACGCCTCTTCGACCTGGACGACGATGTCGTCTGCCCCCTGTCCCGACCGTACCCGGTGAGGGCGCCACCTGTCGACGATTTGACGGGATCCTTCAGGCTCCGACGCTGCGGACCTCCCGAACGGGCGTCGCGCCCGCGCGGAACTGCGAGGGGGTGAGTGACGTGCGCGACCGGAAGACGCGGTTGAAGTGGGTGACGTTGGCGAACCCGACGATGCTGCTGATCCGCCCCACCGGGTGGTCGGTCTCCTGGAGCAGCCGCTCGGCGCGCCCGATGCGCAGCCCGTTGACGTAGCCGATCACCGTGGCACCGGTGTGCCGCTTGAACTCGCGGGCCAGGTGGTACGGGCTGATGTAGAAGCGGCCGGCGAGGGTGGTGAGGTCGATCGGCTCGGCGTAGTGCTCGTGGAGGAAGTGGATGACCTCGGCGATGCGCCCGCCCTGCGCGCTCACCCGGGCGTCGCGCCGCTCCTCGCGCTGCAGCTTGACGAGGAGCTGGGTGACGAGCAGCCGCATCTCCTCCTGTCCGCCGTCGCCCAGGACGTCCTGGACGTCGAGCAGCTCGTCGACCACCTGGCGCACCCGGGACCGCACCCCGGCGGGCCGCGTGACCCCGACCTCGGCGAAGCCCGCGAGCACGTGGGGGTAGAGGACGGCCTCGGGCCGGAAGTAGACGACGACGCGCTGGAACGCGACGCCGTCGTCGCCGTAGGAGAAGTGCTCGACCCCGGGAGGGAAGACGATGAGCTCGGACGGTTCGATCCGGTAGAGCGTCTGCTCGGCCCAGTGGTTGCGGGCGCCCGCCTCGAGGCAGTAGATCTCGAAGTAGTCGTGGCGGTGAGGCCGGGACATGTTGTCGTCCACGCCCCGCACCCGTGCCACCGCGACGTCGTGCCCGCGTGACATGAGGTCGCCGGCGAAGTCGAGCACCGTCCCTGCCTTCCTGCCGAGTGGCGGGGGGG
>NZ_VDFS01000023.1:32593-47373 GCF_006151955.1 Georgenia sp. 311
CAGCGCCGGGATGAAGGTCACCGCGAGCAGCAGCACGACGAGACCGGCGAAGTACGGCAGGAGCCGCGGCACGACCTGCTCGATCGTCACCCCGGACACACCGGTCGCGACGAACAGCACCGAGCCCACCGGCGGGGTCATCGTGCCGATGCACATCGCGAGGATGAGCATCATGCCGAAGTGCACCGGGTGCATGCCGAGCTCGGTGGCGATCGGCAGGAAGATCGGGGTGAAGATGAGGATCGCCGGCGTGATGTCCATGAACGTGCCGACGACGAGCAGGATCGCCACCATGAGCAGCAGGATGATCGCCTTGGAGTCCGCGGTGGACAGCAGCGCGTCGGTGATCGCCGTCGGGATGCCGGTGTAGGCCATGACCCACGACATCGCCGAGGACGCCGAGATGAGGAACATGACCACGCCGGTGGCCACGACGGTCGAGGTGACGACCTGCTTGAGGTCCGCCCAGCTGAGGCTGCGGTAGATGAGGGACAGGACGAGGCAGTACAGGACCGCCGCGGCCGCACCCTCGGTCGCCGTGAAGACGCCGGCGACGATCCCGCCGACGACGACGATGACGAGCAGCAGGCTGGGCACCGCGCGCAGGAACACCCGCAGCCCCTCCCCAAGGCCGACGCGCGGCGAGGTCGCCCCGGCCATCCGCCGCCGCGCGTAGAGCCACGCGACGACCATGACGACGACGCCCATGAGGATGCCGGGGACGTAGCCGGCCATGAACAGCGCCGAGATCGACACGCCGCCGGCGACCGTCGAGTACACGATGGCGGCCGTCGTCGGCGGGATGAGCAGCCCGGTGGACGCCGAGGCGATGTTGACGGCGGTGCTGAAGGCCGGGTCGTACCCCTCCTCCTTCTGCCGCTTGTGCAGCGTGCCGCCGATGGCCGCGGCGGCGGCCACGGCCGAGCCGGACAGCGAGCCGAAGAGCATGTTGCCGAGCACGTTGGTGTGTGCGAGAGCCCCGGGGACCCGACCGGCCAGGACGAGCGCGAGGTCGACGAGCCGCCGCGCGATGCCGCCGTTGTTCATGATGTTGCCCGCGAAGATGAACAGCGGGACGGCGAGCAGCGAGAAGCTCTCGATCCCGACGTTCATCTGCTGTCCCACGACGTAGGTCGACTCCTCGAAGGAGAGGAAGACGAGCGCGGTGAGGAAGGAGGCGATCCCCAGCGACACCGAGATCGGCACGCCGGCGAAGAGCAGGACGAAGAAGACGCCGAACAGCACGGCGACCGCGAGAAGTGCTTCCATCAGTCTGTTCCCTCCGCCTCGACGACCGGCTCCCCGGTGACGTCCTCCCAGATGTTGAGCACCTGCGCGAGGGCGATCGCCAGACCGCTGACGGGTGCGATGGCGTAGACGAGACCGCGTGAGATCCCGAGCAGCGCCGAGTAGTCGTGCCGCGCGGCGAGCGCGAGCATGGTGCCGCCGACGACGAGGACGACGACAGCGAAGAGCAGGACGAGGACGTCGGCCCCGAGGAGGAACCCGCGCCGGGCCCGGCCGGGCAGCCGGTCGCGCACGAGCACGAGGGCCATGTGCTTGCGGTGGAGGAAGGCGTAGGCCGCGCTGACGAACGAGGTCCAGATGAGCGCGTAGCGCACGAGCTCCTCGGTGAAGGCGGCCGGGGCGCCGAGGACGTAGCGCGTGAACACCTGGTAGAGCACGAGGAACGTCATGAGGACGAGCAGGGTGCCGGCGGTGGCGAGGAGCACGGCGCCGAGCACTCCCCTCACCCGGGCGATGCGGTCGTGGGTGGTCATCTCGTCCTTCACTCCCCTGCAGCTTCGATGACGGACAGGAGCTCGGCGACCTCGGGGTGCTCGGCCACGTACCGCTCGACGACAGGGCGCGTGGCCTCCCGGAAGGCCTCGAGGTCGACGTCGGTCACGAACTCCACGCCCATCGCCTCGGCCTCGGTGACGGCCTCCTCGATGCTCTGCGCCCAGGCGACCTTGTGGTCCTCCGTGGACCGGCGTGCCGCGTCGACGAGCAGCTCCTGGTCCTGCGGCGACAGCCGCTGCCAGGCGTCGCTGCTGATGACGAGCATGTCCGGGATGCGGGTGTGCTCGGTGAGAGAGAAGGACTTGGCGACCTCCCCGTGCGCGCTCTGGGTGAGGACGGTCTCGTTGCTCTCCGCGCCGTCGATGAGGCCGGTCTGCAGGGAGGTGTAGGTGTCCCCGAGGGCCATGACGATCGGGGCGGCGCCGAGCTCGGCCATGAGCTCGGTCTGGGAGCGCATGTCCTGGACGCGGACCTTGAGCCCGCGCAGGTCCTCCGGGGTCCGCACCGGGGTGTCCGCGGTGTAGAAGGACCGGGCGCCGGAGGTGTAGTAGGTGAGCCCGACGAAGCCCTGGTCCACGGTCGACCGGAAGAACTCCGCCATCTCCGGGGAGTCCATCACCTGGTAGTACTCCTCCTCGGATGCGAAGACGTACGGCAGGCCGAAGGCGTGGTAGCCCGGGTCGTAGTTGGCCAGGCCGGGGGCGCTCACCCGGGTCATGTCGACGATGCCCTGGTTGAGCTGGCCGAGGACGGTCGTCTCCGAGCCGAGCTGGCCGTTGCCGTACATCCGCACGGTGATCCGCCCGTCGCTGCGCTCCTCGACGTCCTCCGCGAAGGCGGTGAGCGCCTGGGAGGTCACGTGCCTGTCGTTGAGGTTGTGCGCGAAGCGCAGGACGAGCGGGTCCTCGGCGGTGGCCTCAGTGCTCGTCGTGCTCCCGCCGGCGCACGCGCCGAGCGCGGCGCACGCGGCCAGCAGGGCCGTGAGTCTCGTCAGTGTTCGTTTCATCCGTCCTTCTCTTCCTCACATGCCGATCATGTCGAAGGGCTCGAACGAGACCGTGACGGCGAGGTCGCCGTCCGGGTTGGGCAGGGTGATGAGCACCGAGCCGAGCTCGGGGTCGTAGTACCAGCCGCGGTCCGCCATGGCGAAGTCCTCGCGGTAGAGCACGTGCGGGACCCGCCTGCCGTCGGCCTCCACCCAGAACGGCGCCCGGTCGGGGTGGATGACGTCGAGCAGGAGGCGGCGCACCGGGCTGCGGAACGTGCCGCGCCGGGTGAGAGTGAGGGTCACCCGGTCCCCCGCGGTCATCCGCACGTCGGTCTCGAGGTACTCCCCGCGCTCGTGCGCGCGGGTGAGTCCGTCGTCCTCGTACAGCACGGTGTGCCCGTCGCGGTCCGGCGCGCACACCAGCCGCAGCTCGTTGACGACGTCGCGGGTGAGGCTGTCGAGGTCGTGGGCGGCGAGCGGGACGATGCCGCCGCCGCGGACGAGGACCGGGATGGAGGAGAGGTCCACCGGGAGGGTGATCGTCTGCCCGCCGTCGTGCCGCTCGCGGGTCCACGCGTCGTAGAAGACCTCGCCCGCTGGCAGCCGGAGGGAGCGGGTGGTCGCGCCCGGCTCCAGGACGTTGGCGACGAGCAGCGCGTCCCCGAGCATGAACTCGGTGAAGGTCTCGTCGACCTCGGGGTCGTCCTGGAAGGCGCTGACGAGCGGCTCCATGATCGGCAGGCCGGTGCGGTGGGCGCGGGCCATGAGGGAGTACAGGTAGGGGAAGAGCCGGTAGCGCAGCTTGATGGCGTCGCGCACGTACACGGTGTGGGAGGCAAACATCCACGGCTCGGTCACGGTGTTGTCCGAGTTCACCGAGTGGATGGAGAACCGCGGCTGGAAGATGCCGTGCTGCACCCAGCGCACGAGCAGCTCGGGGTCGGGCGCGGGGCCGTGGAAGCCGCCGATGTCGGCGCCCTGGTTGGCCACCCCGGACAGGCTCATGCCGAGGATGGTGGCGATGTTGTAGCGCAGGCTCTCCCAGCTCGTGGAGTTGTCCCCCGCCCAGGTCTGGGCGTAGCGCTGGATCCCGGCGTGCCCGGCGCGGCAGACGATGTAGGGCCGGGCGTCGGGGTCGCGCTCGATGATCGCCTCCTGGGTCACCTGGCACATGAGGTTGGCCATGACGGTGCGCAGGCGCCCGATGGTCGCGCCGGTCCCCTCGAAGTCGACGACGGAGTCCTGGTCGATGATGCCGTCGTACTCGCAGTTGTCGTTCCACACCGACGTCGTGCCCTGCGCGAGGACCGCGTCGGTGAGCCACGCCTTCCACGACTCACGCGCGGCGGGCCGGGTGAAGTCGACGAACCGGCCCGGTCCGCCCCACCAGGCGCCGACGGCGGGCCCCTCCCCCGCCGTCGCGACGGCGTCGGCGCTGCGCCGGACGAAGACGTCCGCGTCGGCGAACTCCGCCATCCGCGGGTGGACGTCGAGCACCCCGGGCTTGACGTTCGGGGAGACGGTGATGCCGCGCTCGGCCATCGCCGTGAAGAAGGCCGGCGGGTCGGGGAAGCGGCGGTCGTTCCAGGTGAGGACCGCGCGCTTGGGCCCGGCCGGGGTGTCCTGGGTGCAGTAGCCGGAGGACAGCTGGAACCCGTCGACCGGGATGCCCTCGGCCCGCGCGATGTCGATGAAGCGGGTGATCGCCTCGTCGCTGCCGGACTCGAGCTCGGCGTAGTACATCGAGGAGGCGAGGTAGCCCAGGGCGTACTTCGGCAGCAGCGGCGGGCGCCCGGTGAGCGCGGTGTAGCGCTGGACGACGTCGCGGATCGCGGGCCCGGCGATGAGGAACAGGTCGATGTCCCCGCCGTCGGTGCGGTAGCGGCTGTGCGCCGGCCAGTAGTTGCTCTTCTCCCGGCCGAGGTCGAAGTCGCACGCGTAGGTGTTGTGGTAGAAGTACCCGACCGCGGTCCGGGAGCGGCGGTCGAGCCTGAGGTAGAACGGGATGTGCTTGTACAGCGGGTCGGTGTCCCGCGCGTCGTAGCCCAGCGCGTCCTTCGGGCTGAGCGTGAGGAGCCGGCGCGCCTTGTTCAGCGGGCCGGCGGTCTCGCCGAAGCCGTAGAACGCGTCGTCGGGGTCGATCTCGCTCGTGTGGATGCGGCGACCGTTGGCGTCCTCGAGGTAGCCGAGGCCGACGACGTCGGAGTGCAGCACCGTGCCCGCCTCGTCGAGCACGCGCAGGCGGAAGGGCTCCTTGTCGATCTCCACCCGCAGCCGCCCGCCGGTGACGACGGCCTGCTCGGCGCCGTCCTGGAGGGTGAGGGCGGGCGGGGTGACCCGGGTGCGCTCGTCGCCCAGCACGCCGTCGAGCCGGTCCGGCCAGGCGGTCGTCACGAGCGAGTAGGACTCCTCGGCGAAGTCGCCGTCGAACCCGGCGCGGATGCGCACGACGTCCTCGGTGACGAGCAGGAGGCGGACCTCGACCCCGTCCGTGCGGACCCTCACCCATCCGTCGACGAGCTCGACCGTCTCGACCCGTGTGCTCACCCGCACGGCGCCCTCCCTCGGTTCGCGGACCGGCGGTGGCGCCGGCCCTGGCTTACCGAGGAACTCTAGGAAAGGGGGTTTGACCGAAATTGCGGTGATGGGGCGAGTTCTCGACCGATCTTGCGCACCTGCCCGCCCGGGGCGTCGGCTCAGCGCGCGACGTAGGCCGCGAGGTGGGTGCCGGTGAGGGTCGAGAGGTCGGCGACGAGGTCGCCCGGCGTGCCCTCGAAGACCACCCGACCGCCGTCGTGCCCGGCACCGGGTCCCAGATCGACGAGCCAGTCGGCGTGGGCCATGACGGCCTGGTGGTGCTCGATGACGATGACGGTCTTGCCGGAGTCGACGAGCCGGTCGAGCAGCGCGAGGAGCTGCTGGACGTCGGCGAGGTGCAGCCCGGTGGTCGGCTCGTCCAGCACGTACACCCCGCCGGGCTCGCCCATGTGGACGGCGAGCTTGAGGCGCTGGCGCTCGCCGCCGGACAGCGTCGTCAACGGCTGCCCGAGCGTGAGGTAGCCCAGCCCGACGTCGCTGAGCCGCTGCAGGACCTTGTGGGCGGCGGGGGTGCGCGCCTCCCCCGCGCCGAGGAAGGCCTCGGCCTCGGCGACCGACATCTCCAGCACCTCGGCGATGTTGCGTCCGCCGAGCGTGTACTCGAGCACCGCGGCCTGGAACCGCCTGCCCTCGCACTCCTCGCAGGTCGTGCTCACCGTCTCCATGAAGCCGAGGTCGGTGAAGATCACCCCGGCGCCGTTGCACACCGGGCACGCGCCCTCGGAGTTGGCGCTGAACAGCGCCGGCTTGACGCCGTTGGCCTTGGCGAACGCCTTGCGGATGGGCTCGAGGAGGCCGGTGTAGGTCGCCGGGTTGGAGCGACGCGAGCCCTTGATCTGGCCCTGGTCGACGACGACGACGCCCTCGCGGCCGGCGAGGTTGCCGTGGATGAGGCTGCTCTTGCCCGACCCGGCGACGCCGGTGACGACGGTGAGCACGCCGGTGGGGATGTCGACGTCCACCCCGGTGAGGTTGTTCTGGCGGGCGTCGCGGATCTCCAGGGCGCCGGTGGGCTCGCGCACCGACTCCTTGAGCGCCACCCGGTCCCCGAGGTGCCTGCCGGTGAGCGTGCCGCTCTCCCGCAGCCCGTCCAGGGTGCCCTCGTAGACGACCCGCCCGCCCGCGCTGCCCGCACCCGGGCCGAGGTCGACGACGTGGTCGGCGATGGCGATCGTCTCGGGCTTGTGCTCGACGACGAGCACGGTGTTGCCCTTGTCGCGCAACCGGCGCAGCAGGGCGTTCATGCGCTCGATGTCGTGCGGGTGCAGGCCGACGGTCGGCTCGTCGAAGACGTAGGTGACGTCGGTGAGGGACGAGCCGAGGTGGCGGATCATCTTCGTGCGCTGCGCCTCGCCGCCGGACAGCGTCCCGGACGGCCGGTCGAGGGACAGGTAGCCCAGGCCGATGCCGACGAAGGAGTCGAGCAGGTGGCGCAGGTTGGCCAGCAACGGGGCGAGGGACGGCTCGTCGAGCTCCGCGACCCACTCGGCGAGGTCGCTGATCTGCATCGCGCACGCGTCGGCGATGCTCACCCCCCGGATCATCGACTCCCGCGCGTGGGGAGCGAGGCGGGTGCCGTCGCAGTCGGGGCAGGTGCGGTAGACGACGGCGCGGTCGACGAAGGCCCGGATGTGCGACTGCATCGCGTCGCGGTCCTTGGCGAGCATCGACTTCTTGATCTTGGGGACCAGGCCCTCGTAGGTCATGTTCGCCCCGCCGACGGGGACCTTGACCGGCTCCTTGTACAGGAAGTCGTGCAGCTCCCGC
The DNA here is from genome assembly GCF_006151955.1 of Georgenia sp. 311. Lineage (NCBI taxonomy): Bacteria > Bacillati > Actinomycetota > Actinomycetes > Allobogoriellales > Allobogoriellaceae > Georgenia > Georgenia sp. 311. Next base: position 39,750 of record NZ_VDFS01000023.1, read on the forward strand.
TCGGTGTAGTCCTTGATCGGCTTGTCGGCGTCGAGGAACCCGGACTCCATGAAGAGCTTGACGTACCAGCCGTCGGCCACGTAGCCGGGGACGGTGATCCCACCCTCGGCGAGGGACTTGGTCTCGTCGTAGAGCTGGGCGAGGTCGATGTCGGTGACCGACCCGCGCCCCTCGCACCGCGGGCACATGCCGCCGAGCTGGTTGAAGGTGGCCCTGACCGCCTTCTTCCCGCCGACCGAGATCGCGCCCTGCGAGCTCACCGACGGGACGTTGAAGGAGTAGGCGTTCGGTGAGCCGGCGTGCGGCTCCCCGAGCCGGCTGAAGAGCATCCGCAGGAAGGCGTTGGCATCGGTCACCGTGCCGACGGTGGAGCGGGGGTTGGCCCCGAGCCGTTCCTGGTCGACGATGATCGCCGTCGTCAGCCCTTCGAGGACGTCGACGTCCGGGCGCGCGAGCGTCGGCATGAACGCCTGGAGGAAGGTGCTGTAGGTCTCGTTGATGAGCCGCCGCGACTCCGCGGCGACGGTGTCGAACACGAGGGAGCTCTTCCCCGATCCGGACACGCCGGTGAAGACCGTGAGCCGGCGCTTGGGGATGTCGACGTCCACGTCCTTGAGGTTGTTCTCCCGCGCGCCCTGGACGCGGATGCGGTCGTGCTGCTCGGTACCGGCTGACGTCGTCGTCATCAGGGCGTGCCTCTCTCGGGGACGGTCAGGGGAGCTGCTGCAGCCGCACGGTGTTGCCCGCCGGGTCCCGGAATGCGCAGTCGCGCATGCCCCAGTCCTGGTCGGTGGGCTCCTGCATGACCTCGACGCCGGCCGCCTGGACCCGCTCGAAGGCGGCGTCGACGTCGGAACTGGCCAGCATGATGCTCGCGAAGGTGCCCTTGGCCATCATCTCAGCGATCGTCTGCTGCTCCTCCGCGGTGACGCCGGGATCGGCCGTCGGCGGGTAGAGGACGATGGCGGTGCCCGGCTGGCTCGGCGGACCGACCGTGATCCAGCGCATGGCGCCCTGCCCGACGTCCTGGCGGACCTCGAAGCCGAGCGCGTCCCGGTAGAAGCCGAGGGAGGCCTCCGGGTCGGTGTGCGGGAGGAAGCTGGCGTGAATCGTGATGTCCATGCAGGTCACGCTAGTAGCGGCGCCTGCGCCAGTGCTTCTCGATTTCTGACCGGTCTGGCGACCCGCTTCGCGACGCACGGCGGCACGCCCGTGGCAGCGTGCTCGGCCTCCTTGCGGTAGACGCTCGGCGGCATCCCGACGAGCTCGCTGAAGCGCGTGCTGAAGGTGCCGAGGGAGGAGAAGCCCACCGCGAAGCACACCTCGGTCACGCTGAGCTCACCGCGGCGCAGCAGGGTCATCGCGCGCTCGATGCGACGGGTCATGAGGTAGGCGTAGGGAGACTCCCCGTAGGCCCGGCGGAACTCGCGGCTGAGATGCCCCGCGGACATGTGCGCGGCGCGGGCGAGGGCCTCGACGTTGAGCGGCTGGGCGTAGTCGCGGTCGATGCGGTCGCGCACGCGGCGCAGCACCGTGAGGTCCCGCAGGCGCTCCTGCGCGCCGGTCCGTGCCATGCCGTGATGCTGCCACGGGCCGCCGCGCTTGCCTAGAGCTGCCCGCGCCTACGGGCCGCGTCCACCTCCCGGCACGCGCCGCACGCGCACGGCCTCCACCTCGTAACGCGAGACCCTCGCCGCGCCCGCCGTGAAGAACCGGCGGCGCAGCGCGCCCTCGACGGCGACGACGCTCCCCTCCCCCAACCTGCCGGCCACCCGACGTGTCCGCCCGCTCCAGCACGCGACGTCGACCGTGTCGACCGTGGCGCGCCCCGCGGCGGCGTCGGGCCGCGGGACGACCAGCCGGAAGGTCGCGACGCGGTCACCGCTCGGCAGCTCCCGCTCCGCGACCGCGCCACTCACCCGGCCGACGAGCGACACGGAGTTGTGCCCGAGCTCCCCGTGCTCCATGTCCTTCTCCTCCCGTCCGCTCCCGGCCGAGCCTGCCCGGCGGCGAGGACAGGGGCCGGCGCCGCGGCCGGTGCTCGTGGAGGAGCAGGTCGTGACTGCGTGTCGTGGAGCAGCCTCGAGGGCGTCAGGCGGAGGCGGGGCCGGGCGACGCCTCGTCGATCGCGAGGAGGGTCTCGGCGTCGGGCTCCCACAGGCCGGCCTCGACGTTCGCGCGCACCTGCTCGGGCGTCCGTGCCCCGGCGATGACGCTCGCCACGCCGGGCTGCGCCGCCAGGCCACCGAGCGCGAGGGTGAGCAGCGGGACACCGGCGTCGCGGGCCACCGCCTCCAGCGCCTCCACCCTGTCGAAGTCCGCACGGGCCAGCCGCTCGGGCTTGGCCGCCAGCCGGCTCCCGGCCGGGGCGGGCTCACCGCGCCGGTACTTGCCGGTGAGCAGGCCGGACGCGAGCGGGAAGTAGGGAATGACGCCGGCGCCGACGTGCGCGGCCGCCGGGACGACCTCGGCCTCGATCCCCCGCGAGAGGAGCGAGTACTCGTTCTGGACGGAGACGAACGGCGTGAGCCCGGAGGTCCGGGCGATCCAGTCGGCGTCGACGAGCTGCCAGCCCTGGACGTGGGAGCAGCCCACGTAGAGGACCTTGCCCTCGCGGACGAGCTCGTCGAGCGCTCCGAGGGTCTCCTCCATCGGGGTGACCGGGTCGAGCCGGTGGAGCTGGTAGAGGTCGATGTGGTCGGTGCGCAGCCGGCGCAGCGACCCCTCGACCGCGCGGCGGATGTAGCGGCGCGACCCGCGCACGCCGTGGTCCTCCCCGTTGAGGCCACGCACGTCCATGCCGAACTTCGTCGCCACGACGACGTCGTCGCGCCGGCCCACGAGCGCCTCACCGAGGAGCTCCTCCCCCTGTCCTGGCACCCCGCCGTAGGAGTCGGCCGTGTCGAACATGGTGATACCGGACTCAATCGCGGCGCTCACCACGCGCGTGACGTCCTCCGGCGGTAGTGTCGCTCCAAAGCTGTTGCAGCCCAGGCCGACCGTCGACACCACGAGGCCGCTGGAACCCAGCTGGCGGAACGTCATCTCGGTCACACGGGCACCCTAACGCGCCGGAGATGACCTACTGGACCTTCACAGGACTTTCACCACGGCCGTGGAACAAGCGGACACCATGGGCCGTTGGGATCAGTAGTAGCAGGGTGCATACCGGCGCGCTCGAACATGCGTGCCCGAGAGGAGAGGCGTGATGGCAGATCGATCACTGCGAGGAGTCGGGATCGGTGCGAAGAGCCTCGAGACCGAGGCCGGAGTCGAGTTCGCCGAGCGGACCGAGGCGCACTACGAGTGCCCGAACGGGCACACCATCGTGCTGCCCTTCGCGGCAGAGGCGGAGATGCCGGCGCTCTGGGAGTGCCGCTGTGGCGAGGAGGCGCTCCTCCGTGACGCCGCCCGCCCCGAGCCCGTCAAGCCCGTGAAGAAGCCGCGTACCCACTGGGACATGCTGCTCGAGCGCCGCACCATCCCCGAGCTCGAGGAGCTGCTCGCCGAGCGGCTCGAGCTGCTGCGCAGCGGACAGCTCCGCCGCCGCAGCGCCTGACACACCCGCGACGAAGGCCCGCAGGCACCGCCTGCGGGCCTTTGCCGTGCCCGGACGCCGATCGCTGACGCGTGCCGAGCTGCGTGCACAAGTCCGCTGTCGCGCGGAAGTCGGCTGTCGCGCGCAACTCCGCTCTCGCGCGGAAGTCGGCTCTCGCGCGGAAGTCGGCTGTCGCGGGCGGGCGGTGGGACGGACTAGCGGCGGCGCAGGAGACCGAGGAGCTGCCGGGCGCGGTGCCGCACGCCCCACGCGGTCGTGCGCACGAGCGCCTCGGCGATGATGCCGCGGCTCATCTTCGACACGCCCTCGGCGCGCTCGACGAAGCTGATCGGCACCTCGGCCACCCGCCCGCCGGCCCGGTGCACCCGCCACGTCATGTCGACCTGGAAGCAGTAGCCCTGGGACTCGATCTCCTCCAGCGGCAGCGCGGCGAGGGCGGGTGCCCGGAACACCCGGAAGCCGGCGGTCGCGTCGCGCACCGGGAGCCCGAGGAGCAGCTGGACGTAGGTGTTGGCGCCCCGGGAGAGCAGCTCTCGGTGCAGCGGCCAGTTGACCACCTCTCCCCCGGGCACCCAGCGCGAGCCGATGACGAGGTCCGGCGCGTCCTCGGCGGCCGCCCGGGCGAGCAGGTCGGGCAGCTGCTCGGGGCGGTGGGAGCCGTCGGCGTCCATCTCCACGACGAGGTCGTACCCCCGCTCCAGCGCCCACTGGAACCCCGCGACGTACGCCCGCCCCAGCCCCTGCTTGCCGGGCCGGTGCAGCACGTGGACGTGGCCGTCGCGGGCAGCGACCTCGTCGGCCACCGCCCCGGTGCCGTCGGGGCTGTCGTCGTCGGCGACGAGGATGTCGGCGTCCGGGACCGCCCGACGGGTCCGCTCGAGCACGAGCGGCAAGGACTCCCGCTCGTCGTAGGTCGGGATGATGACGAGGGTCCTCACGCCTGCCTCCTACGGCTGCGGGCGGTGGCCAGCGCACCGGCGAGGAGCGAGACGAGGGCGAAGGCGGACACGACGACGGTCGGCCAGTCGCCCAGCCGGTCGGCCACGGTGAGGGAGGTGCGCAGCGGCAGGTCCGCGACGAGCTGGTCGGCGGTGAACAGCCCGGTGGAGTCCATGACGACGCCGTTGGGCGCGATGATCCCGCTGACGCCCACGGTGGAGATCTGCACGGTCGCCCGGCCGTGCTCCACCGCGCGGAACACCGACATCGCCAGCTGCTGCGCCGACTCCTGGGTGAAGCCGAAGGAGGCGTTGTTCGTCGGCACGACGATGAGCTCGCCACCCGCGAGCACGGCCTCGCGCATGAGCCCCCCGTAGGCGACCTCGAAGCAGATCCCGACGGCGAGGTCGACCACCCGGCCGAGCCGGGGGCTGTCGAGCTCGATGATGCCGACCTCGTCACCGGGCAGCATGTCGATGGACACGAGGTCGACGACGTCGGTCACCTTCCGGGCGAGGTCGCGCAGCGGGATGTACTCGGCGAACGGGGCCGGGTGCTGCTTGGCGTAGACGTCGACCTGCCCCTCGCCGGCCACCCAGAGGATCGCCTCGTTGTACCGGTAGTCCTCCCCGTAGCGCTGGCCGCCGACGAGGATCGGGGCATCGACCGCGGCGGCGGCCCGGTCGATGAGCCGCCCTGCCTCACCGTCACGGCGCGGGTCGATGTCGGTGGAGTTCTCCGGCCACAGGACGATGTCGAGCTCGCCGGACCCGACCTCCTCGAGCAGTGCCTCGGTCCCGGTGACGTGGCGTTCGAGGACGTCGCGGCGGACGGCGAAGGCATCGAGCCCGGGGCCGGGCACGTTGCCCTGGACTGCGCCCACGCGCAGCGTCCCGGCCTCGGCCCGCGTGTCGACGGGGACGACGAGGCCGGAGGCGACGAGCGCACCGGCGACGAGCAGGGCACCGCTCGCCTGCCCCACGCGGGCACGGCGCAGGTGGCCGAGCGCGAGGGCGACGAGCGCACCGGCGGCGACGACCACCCAGCCGACGAGGGTCTCCCCGCCGAGGGAGGCGAACCGCAGCAGCGGGCCGTCGGTCTGGGAGAAGGCGAGCTTGCTCCACGGCATGCCGCCGAAGGGCACGAGGCCGCGTGCGGTCTCCGTCGCGACCCACAGGCTCGCGACGACGGCGACACCGAGCGCCGGGTGGCGCACCACGGGGCCCCAGCGGGCCGCCAGCGACCACGCCCCGGCGAACACGGCGACGAAGCACGCCTCGGCGGCACCGAGCAGGAGCCACGGGACGGCGCCCGCGGCCTCCTCGGCCCACCACAGGTGGATGAGGAAGAAGACGGCACCCCAGAGCCAGCCGACCAGGAGCGCCCGCCCGAGCGTGGCGCCGCGCAGCGCGAGGAGGAGGAGGGCGATGCCGACGGGTGCCAGCGGCCACCAGGAGCGTCCGGGGAACGCCGCGTCCGTGGCGAGAGCTCCGGCGACGGCGAGCAGGATCGCGACGGACGAGGAGGGGCGGGGCACCCGACAAGGATAGGTGCCGCGGAGGGCCGCCCGGTCCGCGGACGCGACCGGCCCGCGTGTCCTTCGGACCGAAGCTGCCGGAGCAGCTCCGTTATCTACTGAACACGCGGGCCCGGCCACTGTCCGCCGCGGCGCTCACCCGGATCTCAGCGCGGAGATGGGGGCGTCGGCGGTATGCCAACCGAACCTAATAGCCCGGAGCGTACTCCATCAAGCCTGAGAAACCGCAGGTCAGCGACATGGATGCAGGTCAGCGCCGCGTTTGTACGGACGTGTGATTCACCATGACCGGCGTGTCGCGCGGGCGTGTCGCCGCGTGTCCGTTCTAGCCGCCGGGTCACACGCTCGACCACGCGACGACGCCCCGGCGGACGAGGTCGATGGCGCGGCGGGCGCTGCGGCGGGTCTCCTCGTCGGGGGCGGCCGTGGCGAGCTGGTCGAGGACGTCGAGCACCTGCTTGCACCAGCGCACGAAGTCTCCCGCGCCGAGCTCGGTGCCCTCCAGGACGGTGTCGAGCGCGGCCCCGCGGGCCCACTGGTGGACGGCGGCGACGATCCCGGCGTCGACCGGCTCGGCACGCGGGACGCCGTGCTCGGTCTCGAGCTCGCCGAGCTCGTCCGACACGCGCACGGTGGCGCGCACCGCCTCCCCGAGCGCCCCTCCCCCGGCACCCGGCCGGCTCACCGTGTCGGTCCGCGCGGAGTAGACGACCGTGGAGACGACGCCGGCGAGCTGGGCCGGGTCCAGTCCCCGCCACAGCTCGCGGCGCAGGCACTCGGCGAGGACGAGGTCCTTCTCGGCGTACAGCCGCGCGAGCCAGCGCCCGTTCTCCGTGACGACGAGGCCGTCCGCCTCGTCGCCCTCGAGGTAGCCGAGCTGGGTGAGCAGGGCACACACCTTGTCGAAGTCGCGGGCGATGGAGGACGTGCGGGTCTCGATGCGGCGCAGCAGGCGCTGGTGCTCGGCGTCCAGGGTGGCCCACCGGTTCGCCCAGCGGGCGTGCTCCTCGCGGTCGGGGCACGCGTGGCACGGGTGGGCACGCAGCGCGCGGCGCAGCTCCTCGAGCTCGGCCTCGACGGTGGGTACCGGCTGCGGGGCGGCGTCCCGGGAGGCGGGTGGCGCGCTCTGGACCGCGCTGCGCAGCCGGGCGGCGAGGTCGCGCCGCTGCCCGGCGTCCCGCAGGTTGGCGTGCTTGGGGATGGGGACCGTGGCGACGGTGGCGGCCCCGTGCGGCAGCTCGGCGCTGGTGAGGGTGCGCACCCGCGGCTCTGGCGTGAGGACGCGCAGGACCGGGGAGTCCAGGCGGTCCGCGTCGACGTCCAGGACGAGCGCCCACAGCGTGCGCCGGCCCCGCCGGTACTCCAGGACGTCACCGCGCCGGGTGCCGGCGAGCGAGGCGTGGACGGCGCGGCGGGCGGCGAGCGACCGCTCGCGGGAGCGGTCCTTCTCCAGCTCGCTGATGCGTTGGCGGATCCGCGCGTACTCGCGGAAGTCGCCGAGGTGGCAGGTCATCGCCTCGGCGTACCCGGCCAGGCCCTCCTCGTTGCGGCGGGCCTGGCGCGCCAGGCCGACGACGCCGCGGTCCGCC
>NZ_VDFS01000023.1:47715-81252 GCF_006151955.1 Georgenia sp. 311
GGCAGCGTGCCGAGGAGGTTGACAGCCATGTTGTACGTCGGGTGGAAGCTCGAGCGCAGCGGGTAGGTGCGGCGGGAGGCGAGGCCGGCGAGGGCCGTGAGGTCGACGTCGTCGCGGTACAGGACGATCGCGTGGCCCTCGACGTCGATGCCGCGCCGTCCGGCGCGCCCGGTGAGCTGGGTGTACTCCCCCGGGGTCAGGGCGGCGTGAGCGGTGCCGTTCCACTTCTCGAGCTGCTCGAGCACCACGGAGCGGGCCGGCATGTTGATGCCGAGCGCGAGGGTCTCGGTCGCGTAGACGACCTTGACGAGCCCGGCGGCGAACAGCACCTCGACGGTCTCCTTGAACACCGGCAGCAGCCCGGCGTGGTGCGCGGCGACACCGCGCTGGAGCGCCTGGGACCACGCGTGGTAGCCGACGACGGCGAGGTCCTCCGGCGGCAGGGCGGCGCACCGCTCCTCGACGATCTGCGCGATGGTCCGCGCCTCGGCGGCGTTGGTGAGGCGGATGCCCGAGCGCAGCACCTGCTCGACGGCGGCCTCGCACCCGGCGCGGGAGAAGATGAAGACGATCGCGGGAAGCAGGCCCTCGGCGTCGAGCCGTTCGACGACGACGTGCCGCGGGGCTGTCCGCACCCGGGCCGGACGCATGGCGGGGCGGCGACGCGCACGCGGGTCGCGGCCGCGGCCGGCCGGTGCCGACCCGGTGCGCTGCGCCCGCCGGATCGCCTCGAGCAGGTCGGGGCTGATCGGCGGGTTGGGGCCGGGGTCGGTGGGGTCCACGCGGGCGCTGTAGAGGTCGTGGACCCTGCTGCGGACCATCACGTGCTGCCACAGCGGGACCGGCCGGTGCTCGGAGACGACGACGGCGGTGTCCCCGCGGACCATCGACAGCCAGTCGCCGAACTCCTCGGCGTTGGACACGGTGGCCGAGAGGGACACGAGCCGCACGTCCTCGGCCAGGTGGAGGATGACCTCCTCCCACACCGGGCCGCGGAAGCGGTCGGCGAGGTAGTGCACCTCGTCCATGACGACGTAGCCGAGGTCCTCGAGCGTGGAGGAGCCGGCGTAGAGCATGTTGCGCAGCACCTCGGTGGTCATGACGACGACCTGCGCCTCGCCGTTGATCGTCGTGTCACCGGTGAGGAGGCCGACCTTCTCCTCCCCGTGGGCGGCGACGAGGTCGAGGTACTTCTGGTTGCTCAGCGCCTTGATCGGCGTCGTGTAGAACGTCTTGCGCCCGGTACGCAGGCCGAGGTGGACGGCGAACTCCCCGACGATCGTCTTGCCGGCGCCGGTGGGCGCCGCGACGAGGACGCTGCGTCCCTCCTCCAGGGCCTCGCACGCCTCGCGCTGGAAGTCGTCGAGGTGGAAGCCGACGCGACCGGCGAACGCGGCGAGCTCGCTGCGCTCGGCGCGGGCGCGGCGGCGGGCGGCCGCGTAGCGCTCGGCAGGACTGGGCTCGTCGGTGGTCGGGGACGTCTCGGGGGCGGGGTCCGGTCGGCGCTTGCGTCGAGGGCTCACGCCTCGACCTTAGGCGCCAGGACACGCAGCGCGCGCGGGTGGACGTCGCACTGCAGCGGCAGTGCGCGCAGCGGCTCGCCGTCGACGATCGCGATCGGCGGGTTGGCGCCGACGTCGGTGAGCGGCTCGATCCGGACGCTGCGCACCCGGCGCGTGCGCACGGCGGGGTGGTCGACGTGCTTGCCGGAGAACAGCAGCGGGAAGAGCCGCACGACCTGGTGGCGCGGCAGCCCGTGGGCGGTGACGAGGTCGAGCAGCCCGTCGTCGGGCACGGCGTCGGGGGCCACGCGCATGCCGCCGCCGAACAGCGGGGTGTTGGAGACCGTGACGAGGGTGGCCTCCTGCTCCCAGGTCTCACCGTCCGCGGTGATCCGGAAGCCGTAGGGGCGGAAGGCGGCGAGCTCGGCGAAGATCGCCCGCACGTACCGCCCGCCGCTGCGGGGCCAGCGCAGCCGGGCCGCGTGGTCGGCGACGGCGGCGTCCAGGCCGGCGCACAGCGAGCTCACGTACCAGCGGTCGGGCCGCTGCCCGGGCGTGCTCACGGCGACGGCGTCCAGGAGCCGGGTGCCCTCGTCCTGTCCGAGCGTGCGGCGCAGGAGGTCGAGGGAGGCGGGCACGTCGTGGACGGGCAGGCCGAGCGCGCCGGCGATGTCGTTGCCGGAGCCGACGGCGACGATGCCCAGCGGCACGCTCGTGCCGGTGACGACGTTCGCCCCGAGGTGGACCATCCCGTCCCCGCCGACGACGACGACGGCGTCCAGCCCGTCGGCCAGGGCGGAGCGGGTGGCCGCGAGGGCCTCGTCGTAGTGCCGACCGGTGAGGTCGACGGGTTCACGGCCCGTCGCGGCCAGGCCCTCGAGGACGGCGGTGCGGGCGCGCGCCGCCCGCCCGTGGCCCGCGGTGGGGTTGCAGACCACGCCGACGCGGCCGGTCACGTCTGGGGTCCGAGGAGCTCGGCGTCACGCTCGGCACGCCGCCGCTCCACCCGCCTGTCGTGCCGCGCGGCGATGCCCACGGCCCCGAAGTACAGCGCGCAGATGGGGATGGCCAGGGCGATCATCGTCCACGGGTCCGGGGTGGGGCTCGCGATGCCGGCGAAGACGAAGATGGCGAGGACGGCCCAGCGCCAGCCGGCGAGCATGGAGCGGGCCGAGAGCATCCCGAGCGCGTTGACGAGCACCATGATGAGCGGCAGCAGGAAGGCGATGCCGAAGGCGAGGACGATCCTCATGACGAAGCGGACGTAGTCCGTGGCCGGCATGTAGTTGATGGCGCCCTCGGGGGTGAACTCGGTGAGCACGCGCACCGCGTTGGGCAGGACGAGCCAGGCGAGGGCCGCGCCGCCGAGGAACAGCGGGACGCCCGCGGCGAGGAAGGCGAGGCTGCGCCGCTTCTCCGGCCGGGTGAGGCCCGGGGCGATGTAGGCCCAGACCTGGTAGAGCCACCACGGGCTGGACAGGAAGGCCGCGAGCCAGAGCGACACGCGGATGCGCATGTCGAACGCCGCGGCCGGCGTGGTGAAGTTCAGCGCCGCGCTGAGCCCGGCGTCGTCGATCGCGTCGATCGGCGCCTGCAGGGCGTCGAAGACGGGTCCGTAGAGGAACCACGCAGGCACCGCCATGACGGCGAGCCCGGCGATCGCGAGCAGCACCCGGCGGCGCAGCTCGCGCATGTGCTCGACGAGCCGCATCCGGCCCTCGGGGTCCCGGGGCGGCCTGTTCCTCCGCGCCACTGAGTCCTCGTGCTCCTAGCGCTGGTCGGAGACGGGGCCGCCCGGAGGGGTGGGGGTGATGCCCGGGTCGCCACCGGGGCGGAACTCCGGGCGCATCTCGTCGCGCACGGTCGTCTCGACGGGCGTCGGCGTGGTCGTCGTCGTGCCGGCGGGCGTGGTCGTCGTCGTCGTGCCGGCGGGCACGTCGTCCTCGCGGGTGAGGTCGGTGACCTCCTTCTTGAAGATCTTCAGCGACTTGCCGACGCTGCTGGCGACGTCGGGCAGCCGCTTCGCTCCGAAGAGGATGACGATGAGCAGGACGAGGACGACGATGTGCCAGAACTGGAGTCTCATGACATGCCTTCGGGGTCGGGGACCGTGAGCCTGAGTCTACGCGCGTCGGTCAGCGCAGCCCGAGGCGGCGCCACCGGGTGATGGCGGTCTGCGCGCGGTCGTGGCGCCGGGCGCGCCGGGCGGCGAGGTTCTGCGCACGGGCGAGGCGCGCCTCGGCGAGCTCCGCGGGGCCGGCGAGGAAGCCCGGGAGGACGACCGGCGCGGGCGGCTCGTCACCGGTGATCGCCGCGAGCCGCTCCCCCACCTCGGACAGCGCCTGCATCTCGCGGAAGAGGGCCTTGCCCTTGTGCCACAGCCGCACGCCGAGGACGGCGAACACGGCGAGGGCCACGAGGACGAGCAGGAGCCACAGCCACCAGGTCATGAGGCCGAGGATAGGGCGTCGTAGGCGGCGAGGGCGTCGGCCGCGCGGGCGGCGACCGCGGCGGCGAGCTCCGGTGGTGCGACCGCGCGGACCTCCGGGCCGAGCCCGAGGACGACGTTGGTCAGCCACGCCGGGTCGGCGACACGCAGCCGCACCCGCAGCCCGCCGTCGGGCAGGTCCTCCTGGTCGACGACGGGGACGCGCTCGGCGAGCCAGCGCGCGCGGGGCGCGAGCTCGAGCTCGGCGAGGAGGTCGTCCTCGTCCAGCTCGGGCTCGGTGGTACGGCCGGTGGACTCCGGCTGGTGGGCCGCGGGGGTGTCGAGCACCTCGGCGGCGAGCACCCGGTCCAGGCGGAAGTGGCGCAGCCCGTCGACGCGGTGGCACCAGGCGCGCAGGTACCACTGGCTGCCGTCCCACACGAGCTCGAGGGGATCGACGTCCCGCTCGGTGACGACGTCGGCGGCCGACACGTACCGCAGGTGCAGGCGGCGTCCCTCGGCCATGGCGCGCCGGGCGGGGGCGAGGGCGGCGGTCGCGTCGCTCACGTGGACGTCGACGGCCTCGGCGGCCCGCGCCGCCTCCCCGGCGGCGGCGGTGAGCTTGGCGGTCGTGCTGCGCAGGACCTCGTCGTCGATCCCGCCCTCGGCGCTCAGCGCCTCGAGCGGCTTGAGCGCGACGAGCAGCGCCAGCGCCTCGTGGGCCGCGAGACGCAGCGGGCGGTCCATGCCGCGCGGGTTGGTGAGGGTGAGCACCTGCCGGTCGTACTCGTCGGCGGCGAAGTCGATGAGGTCGTCGGGCAGGTAGCCGGGCGTGCCGGTGACCCACAGGAGGTTGACGTCGGCGACGATCTGCTGCGGGCTCACCCGGAAGTGGGCGGCGACGTCGGCGACGGGCACCCCCGGGTTGTCCCCGAGGTAGGCGATGAGGGCGAGCAGCCGGGTGAGCCGCTCGCCGGTGGTCTCAGCCACGGGCGGCCTCCCCCAGGTCGGCGACGGCCCGCAGCCTGCGCAGCACCTGCTCGCGCAGCTCGGGCGGGTCCAGGACGAGCACCGCGGCGCCGTAGGAGGCGACCTCCGCGGCGAGCGAGGCGTCGTCGTCGGTCTCGACGACGAGGACGTCGCGCCCCTCGACCTCGCCTCGGCGCTCGACGGCGCGGGCGCGCAGCGCGGGGCCGCGCTCGGGCAGGACGGCGAGCACGGCGCGGACGCCGGCGCCGGCGCCGCCGGCGAGCAGGGCCTGCGCGTCGTGGTCGGGCACGGTGAAGGCGCCGGTGGGGCCGGTGGCGCGGACTGAGCCGACCACCCGCGAGAGCCGGAACAGGCGAGCGGCGTCCCGGTCGACGTCGTGGCCCAGGAGGTACCAGCCGCGGTCGCGCGAGAGCAGCCGCCACGGCTGGACGTGGCGGCGGGTCTCCTGGCCGGTGGAAGCAGCCCGGTAGGTGAAGGTCACCGCCTGGCGGGCGGCGATGGCGTCCAGGAGCGGTGCCAGCGCGGTCTCGGACGCCTGGACCCGCAGCGCGACGCCGAGGTGGGCGTCCGGCTCGGCGCCCTCGGCGACGACGCGCAGCTTGGTGAGCCCGCGGTGCGCCGAGCCGTGGAGGTGGGCGTCCTGCCACACGGTGGCCGCGAGGGAGAGCACGCCGATCTCGGCGGCGGTGAAGGTGACCTCGGGCAGCTCGTAGCCGGCGGTGTCGAGCCGGTACCCCACGGCGTCCTCGTGGACGGGGTCGACGTCGGTGACGATCGGCACGCCGAGCTGGCGAAGGAGGTCCTTGTCCCGCTCGAACATCCGCTCGAAGGCGACGTCGTTGGCGGCGTCGCGGTAGCCGTTGACCGAGGCGCGGATCGCCGACTTGGTCAGCCGCCCCTGGGCGTGCCGCAGTGCGATGAGCAGGTCGAGCAGCCGCTCCGCCGGGTCCACACGTGTCACCACGTTCTCCACGGTATCCGCAAGAGTGCGGTTCCCCGCGCGGACGCGGCCGAGTGCCGGGCACGGGTAGCGTGCGGTGGGTGATCTCCTGGCGTGGCGGTGTGGTGCGGACGGTGCGTGGCCGGTGGGCCGGCGCGGTCGAGCTCGAGGTCGACCTCGAGGAGCCGGCCGGCGGGCGCACGCAGGTGCGCGCCCTGGCCTACCCCGCGCTCGTCGGGGAGCCGCGGCCCGGGGACCGGGTGCTCCTCACCGTCTCCGCGCTCGTGCGCGGGCTGGGCACCGGCGGCTACGCGATGGTCGCGGGCATCCCCGACCGGCTGCCGGCCGACCCTCCCCCCGGCCCCGGTCACGTCGTCAAGGCCCGGTACACACCGCTGCAGCCGATGCTCCTCGGCGTCGACGAGCAGGAGTCGCCGTGGCACGAGCGGCTGCGCGACGCCGACGACGTCGCCGGGATGCCGGTCGTCGTCGCCGACCTGCACTCGGCGCTGCCGGCCGTGCTCGCCGGGCTGCGTGCCAGGGCCTGGGACGGCGCACCGGCGCCGAGGGTCGCCTACGTCATGACCGACGGCGGCGCCCTGCCGCTCGCGTTCTCCCGCTCGGTGGCCACCCTGCGCGAGGCGGGGTGGCTCACCGCGACCGTCACCGCGGGGCAGGCGTTCGGCGGTGACCACGAGGCGGTCAACGTCCACACCGCCCTGCTCGCCGCGCGGCACGTCGTCGGCGCGGACGTCGTCGTCCTCACCCAGGGCCCGGGCAACCTCGGGACCGGCACCCGGTGGGGCTTCTCGGGCGTCGCCGCCGGGGAGGCGCTCAACGCCGCCGCCGTCCTCGGCGGGCGCCCGGTGGCCGCGCTGCGCGTCTCCGCGGCCGACCCGCGCGAGCGGCACCGCGGCGTGTCCCACCACTCGCTCACCGCCTACGGGCGGGTCGCCCTCTGCCCGGCGGACGTCGTCGTGCCCGTGGGACCGGGTGAGCCGTGGGACCTCGTGCGCGAGCAGGCCCGCGAGCTGGGCGCGCCCACGGGCCGCCACCGGCTCGTCGAGGTGCCCGTCGAGGGGCTGCGCGCGGCGCTTGAGGACTCCCCCGTGCGCCTGTCGACCATGGGCCGGGGCCTGGACGAGGACGAGGCGGCGTTCCTCGCCTCCGCCGCCGCGGGCGTGCACGCGGCCGCCCTGCTCGGCTGAGGCCTCAGCGCGCTGGCGGCTCGCCCGGCTCGTGCAGCCGGACGAGGGCCGCCAGCCGCCCTGCCTCCTTGCGCCCGTGGGCGCCGTCGGCGGTCTGGACCGCCATGACCGGCAGCGTGGTGCCGTCGGCGAGGTCGAGCTGCGCCCACGGGTGGTTGGGGCCGAAGCGCACCGCCACCACCTGTGCCCACTCCAGACGGCGGGTGCGCACGACGTTGCGCACGGTGAGGCCGGCGTCGTCGGGGGTGGCCCGCACCCGCGCCTGCCGGAAGCACACCCAGGCCAGCACGGCCGCGATGAGGAACGCGCCGTAGCGGTCGGGCCACGACATCTCCAGCCCCGCGGCCGACAGGACGACGAGCAGGACCGGCAGCGCGGCCACGACGAGGACGAGGAGGACCGAGGCCACCCAGCGCGCCGCCCGGGGGCGGAACGGGCGGAGCAGCTCGGCCGGGACCGTCACAACCGCGAAGCGTGGATGGAGGTGACGATGATCGCCCGCGCGCCGACGTCGTAGAGCTCGTCCATCACCCGGTTGGCGTCCTCGCGGCGGACCATGGCGCGCACCGCGCGCCAGTTGCCGTCGTGCAGCGGGGAGACGGTCGGGGACTCCAGGCCGGGGGTCACGGCCACGGCCTTCTCCACGTGCTCGACCGGCACGTCGTAGTCCATGAGGACGTAGCGGCGGGCGACGAGCACGCCCTGCAGGCGCCGGTCCAGGACGTCGACGGCGGGCCCGGCGGGGCGGCTCGCGGGCCGGATGAGCACGGCCTCGGACTGCAGGATCGGGTCCCCGAAGACCTCCAGGCCGGCGGCGCGCAGGGTGGAGCCGGTCTCGACGACGTCGGCGACGGCGTCGGCGATGCCGAGCTGCACCGAGGACTCCACGGCGCCGTCGAGGTGGACGACCTCCGCCTCGACGCCGCGCTCGGCGAGGTAGTTCGCCACGAGGACGTCGTAGCTCGTGGCCACGCGCGTGCCGGCGAGGTCCTCCACCCGCGTGATCGCCCCGGCGGGCGCGGCGAAGCGGAACGTCGAGCGGGCGAAGCCGAGCGGGCGGTGCTCGACGGCGGTGGTCCCGGAGTCGAGGAGCAGGTCGCGGCCGGTGATGCCGACGTCCACGGTGCCGTGGCCGACGTAGACGGCGATGTCGCGGGGGCGCAGGAAGAAGAACTCGACGTCGTTGGCGGGGTCGGCGAGGACGAGCTCACGGTCGCGGCGACGGCGGTAGCCCGCCTCGGCGAGCATCTCGATGGCGGGATCGGACAGCGAGCCCTTGTTGGGGACGGCGATGCGCAGCACAGGTTCTCCGGGTGGTCTGGTCAGAGCTTGCGGTAGACGTCCTCGAGGCTGACGCCGCGAGCGATCATGAGGACCTGGACGTGGTAGAGCAGCTGGGAGATCTCCAGCGCCGTCGCGTCCTCGCCCTCGTGCTCGGCGGCCATCCACACCTCGGCGGCCTCCTCGACGATCTTCTTGCCGATCGCATGGATCCCGGCGTCCAGCTGCGCGACGGTGCCCGATCCCTCGGGGCGGGTGTCTGCCTTGTGCCGCAGCTCGGCGAAGAGGTCGTCGAAGGTTTTCACGTGCCTCAGGATAGGCCCCGGCCCGTGGTGCCCGCGGACCGGTCCACGGGCGCTCATCGCGCGGCAGCCTGGGCGCGCACCGCGGTGGTGGGGTCGACCTCGCCCTCGAGCAGGCCCTGCTCGGCCATGAACACGGCCATCTGCTCCCACAGCGTGACGTCGGTCTCGCCGGTGCCCTCGCCGTAGAGCGGGAGGGTCGCCGTCACCGTCGCCAGCGCGGCGTCCCGGGCGGCCGGGTCGGCCAGGCCGGGGATGTGCTCGGCGGCGATCTCCACCGCGCCCTCCGGGTCGTCCAGGACGTCGCGCACGCCGCGCATCGTCGCGGCGACGACGGCGGCCGTGACGTCGTCGTCGGCGAGGTCGGAGTGCGCGCCGACGCCGATACCGACGAGCGGGACGTCCTCGAGCGCGATGGTCCGCACCTCGATCCCGGCCTGGGCGAACTGGACGGCGTCGTTGTTCGCGAAGCCCATGACCGCGTCGACGTGGCCGGCGCCGAGCGCCGCCTGCTGGGTGTAGCCGATGTGCTCGACCGCGACGTCCTCGGGGGTGAGCCCGGCGCCGGACAGGAGGGCGAGCAGCCCGAAGTAGGTCTCCCCGAACGGCCCGGGCACGCCCACGGTGTGGCCGGGCAGGTCCGCCGCGCTCGTGATCGGCGAGTCGGCCGGGACGATGAGGACGACCGGGTACTCCTCGTAGACGGTCGCGACGTTGACCACGGGCACGCCCGCCGAGAACGCCTGGAGCATCTCGTCCCCGCCGGCGACGACGAGGTCCTCCTCCCCCGCCTCGAGCGCCCCGAAGAGCGACTCCGAGGCGCCGTGGTGGCGCAGGGTCACCTCGACGCCCGCCTCCTCGTAGTAGCCCTTCGCCTCGGCCACGTAGAACGGGGCGAACTGGACGTCGGGGGTGTAGGTGAGGCCGAGGACGACCGCCTCGCCGGTCTGCGGCGCGGCGGGGTCCTGTGCCTGCCCGCCGCAGGCGGCGAGGGCGAGGACGGCGGCGGCGGCGAGGGCGCTGGTGGTGCGACGGTTCACGGGAGACTCCTGGCTGCGGCGGGGTGCTTGGCGGCGTATCGGGTGCGGGCGGTGGGCCCCTCGCGGACGGCGAGGCGCTCGACGACGCGCAGCAGCGTGTACATGCCCACGGCGAGGGCGGCGAGGACGACGAGCGTGGCGAACAGGCCGGTGGTGTCGGCGGAGTTGGACTGGACGGACAGGACCATCCCCAGACCGCGTCCGCCCATGACGAACTCCCCGACGACGGCGCCGGTCACCGAGAGGGTGACCCCGTTGCGCAGGCCGGTGAGGAGGGTCGGCAGCGCCATCGGCGCCTCGATGTGCCGGACCATGGACCAGCCGTGGGCGCCGTCGAGCCGGGCGGCGTCGACGACCTCGGGGTCGAGGGTGCGCAGCCCGAGGATCGTCGCGAGGAGGATGGGGAAGAAGACGAGCAGCGCGCACAGCAGCACGATGGGCAGCAGGCCGTAGCCCACCCAGATGACGAGCAGCGGGGCGAGGGCGACGGCGGGCAGCGCCTGGGAGGCCGCGACGTAGGGCTGCAGGCCCGCCGCGGCCCAGCGGTTGCGGGCGATGAGGTAGCCGAGCGGGAGGGCCACGGTGGCACCCAGGACGCTGCCGAGCAGCGCCTCGGTGAGGGTGGTCGCGGTGTACCCGAGCAGACCGCCGGCGGTGAGCTCGGTCCACAGGCGCGCGGCGACCGCCGTCGGGGCCGGGAGGAAGAACGCGGGGACGAGGCCCGCCCGGCTCACCGCCTCCCACACGAGGAGCACCGCGGCGCCGACGGCGAACGGCGTGAGCAGGACGAGGCGGCGGGTGCGGCGGTGCGCGGCGAGGGTGCGCGCGAGCGGCGTCCACCCCTGCTCCATGGTCGTCCCTCCGGTCCGCTGCGGCGTGGACCGGGGTCGCCGGACGCGTACGCGTCCGCAGCGCACGCCGACGTCCGGCGCGCGCCCGTGCATCCTCCCATCCGGACTTTCACCGTCGGTCCTGGAGTTCCACCAGGTCAACCGCCTGCGAAGGCGGGTCGCGGACTGTCACCGCCGGTTCGGAATCTCACCGACCCCGGAGCACGTTCTTGCACCGTCAAGTCTGCCACACGCGAGGGCGCGCGTGGGGCGGTGCCCAGGCGGCGTGCCCCGCCTCAGCGGGCGGCGGCGGCGAGCTCGCGCAGGGCGGTGACCTCGGCGTCCGGGTCGGGCGAGCCGTAGACGGCCGAGCCCGCGACGAACGTGTCGGCCCCGGCGCGGGCGGCGAGGGCGATGGTCTCGCGCGAGATCCCGCCGTCGACCTGGAGCCAGACGTCGCGGCCGGAGGCGTCGATCGCGGCGCGGGCGGCGGCGATCTTGGCCGCCATCGCCCCGAGGTAGCGCTGGCCGCCGAACCCGGGCTCCACGGTCATGACGAGGAGCATGTCGAGCTCGTCGAGGAGGTCGAGGTAGGGGGTGATGTCCGTCGTCGGGCGCACGGCGACGGCGGCCCGTGCCCCGGCGGCGCGGATCTCGCGGGCGAGGCGGATGGGCGCGACGGAGGCCTCGGCGTGGAAGGTCACCGACGCGCAGCCCGCCTCGGCGTACCCGGGTGCCCAGCGGTCCGGGTCCTCGATCATGAGGTGCGCGTCGACCGGCAGCGCGCTCGCGGCGACGATGCGCTCGACCACGGGCAGCCCGAGGGTGAGGTTGGGGACGAAGTGGTTGTCCATGACGTCGACGTGGACGAGGTCGGCCGAGGGGATGCGGGCGAGCTCCCCGGTGAGGTCGGCGAAGTCGGCGTTGAGGATGCTGGGGGTGATACGGATGGTCACGCCCTCGAGCCTATCGATCCCCACGGGCCTCAGCGCTCCCGCCGCAGCAGGGCGAGGAACATCGCGTCGGTGCCGTGGACGTGCGGCCACAGCTGGACGTCGGGCCCGTCGCCGAGGCCGGGCACGTCGCGGCCGGTGGCCGCGAGCAGCGCCTCGCGCGCGTCGAGCCGGGTGACGTCGTCGCGGCCGCGCAGGACGTCGGCGACGACGGCGCTCGTCTCGGCCAGGTGCGGGGAGCACGTGACGTAGGCGACCACTCCCCCGGGCCGCACCGCAGCGAGGGCGGACTCGAGGAGGTCGCGCTGGAGCGCGGTGAGGCCGGGCAGGTCCTCCGGGAGTCGCCGCCAGCGCGACTCGGGCCGGCGGCGCAGCGCCCCCAGCCCGGTGCACGGGGCGTCGACGAGCACCCGGTCGTAGGCGCCGGGCTCGGCCTCCCCCAGCGTGCGGCCGTCGCCGGTGCGCACCTCGACGCTCTCCCGCGGGAGGGCGGCGGTGGACTGGGCGACCAGCCGGGCACGGTGCGGGGCGACCTCGTTGGCCACGAGGTGCACGCCGCGCTCGGCGGCGATCGCCCCGAGGAGGGCGGACTTGCCGCCGGGGCCGGCGCACAGGTCGAGCCAGTGTGCCTCCTGCCCGTCGACGGGCGCGGCGGCGAGGGCGAGGGCGACGAGCTGGCTGCCCTCGTCCTGCACGCCCGCGCGGGCCTCGCGCACGGCGGGCAGGGCGGCGGGGTCGCCGCCGGGCAGCCGCAGGGCGGTGGGCGCCCAGCGGCCGGGGGTGGCGTCCTCGGCGAGGGACCGGTCGACCTGCGCGACGACCTCCTCGGGGGTCACGAGGCCCGGCCGCGCGACCAGGGTGACCGTGGGCGGCTCGTTGTCGGCGTGCAGCAGCTCGGGCAGCTCGGTGGCGGGCCGCCCGTGGGCCCGCAGCGAGGAGCGCAGCGCGCGCACGACCCACGCCGGGTGGGACTCGACGGCGGCGAGCCGGGCGCCGTCGTCGTGGATCTCGCTGCTCAGCCGGTCGAGCCAGGTCTCGAGGTCGGCGGCGGAGACGGCGCGCAGGACCGCGTTGGCGAAGCCGCCGGCGCCCAGGCTCACCCGGCTGCGCACGAGGGCGACGGTCTCGGAGACGGCGGCGTGGGCGGGCACGCGCATCCCGAGGAGCTGGTGGGCGCCGAGGCGCAGGAGGTCGAGGACCGGCGGGTCGACCTGGTCCAGCGGCCGGTCGTTGGTGCAGCGGGCGAGGATCGCGTCGTAGCGGCCGCGCAGGCGCAGCGTGCCGTAGACGAGCTCGGTGGCGAACGCCGCGTCACGGCCGCTGATCCCGCGCTCGCGCAGGAGCTTGGGCAGGACGAGGTTGGCGTAGGCGTCGCTCGTCGCCACCGCCTCGAGGGTGTCGGCGGCGGCGGTGCGGACGGGGTCGACCTCGCCGCCGCGACGCCCGCGCCGCTGCGGCGGGCGTCCGCCGGCCCGCGGCCCGTTGCCCCCGGCCCGCGGGGCGGCCGAGCGGCCGCCGCCCGAACGTCCGTGGTCGGGGCGCTGCCCGCGTCGTCCCTGCTCGCTCACAGTGCCTCCTGCCCGAGTCGTGCGTCGTCGTCGAGGCGGGCGCCGCGCGCCCAGTCCGGTGCGGCCATCCACGAGCGCCCGGCGGGCGCGACCTGGCCGAGCTCCACCGCGCCGTTACCGGTGCCGACGAGCACCTCGCGCTTGCCCGGGCGCACCTGCCCCGGGGCGAGGTCGGCGACGTCGGGGCGCGGGCGGACCGGGCCGAGCTTGAGGCGCGAACCGTCCGGCGCCGTCGTCCACGGGCCCGGCGCGGGGGTGGTGCCGCGGACGAGCCGGTCGACGGCGATCGCCGGCGCCGACCAGTCGACCCGCGCGTCGGCGACCTCGAGGCGGGGAGCCAGGCTCACGCCGTCGGTCGGCTGCGGGACCGCGACGGCGGTCCCTGCGTCGAGGGCGTCGAGGGTGGCGAGCAGGAGGGGGGCGCCGGACTCGGCGAGGCGCGCGAGCAGGTCACCGGCGGTGTCCTGCGGGCGCACCGTCTCGGTGAGCGTGCCGAGGACGGGCCCGGTGTCCAGGCCCTCCTCGATGCGGAACGTCGAGGCGCCCGTGACGTCGTCGCCCGCGATGAGCGCGTGCTGGACGGGCGCGGCGCCGCGCCACGCCGGGAGCAGGGAGAAGTGGAGGTTGACCCAGCCGTGGCGGGGGACGTCGAGCAGCGCCGGGGGGATGAGGGCGCCGTAGGCGACGACGGGCGCGACGTCGACGTCGAGCGCCGCGATCTGCTCCTGGACCTCCGCGTCGCGCAGGGTGCGCGGCGTGAGGACCGGCAGCCCGTGCTCGCGCGCCCACGCGGCGACCGGGCTCGGGTGCAGGGTGCGGCCCCGGCCGCGGCGCGCGTCCGGGCGGGTGAGGACGGCGACGACCTCGTGGGGCGAGTCGACCAGGGCGCGCAGGGACGGGAGGGCGACCTCGGGGGTGCCGGCGAAGAGGACTCGCATGGTCACCGAGTCTAGGCGTGCCCAGCGGTCCGCCCCGCCCGGGCGTGATGCCGGCGCCCGGCCCCACCCCGCCGGCGCCCACTTCCTGCCACCACGTGCCCGACACGCGCCCGACACGCCGGGGCGCACCTGGCATTCCGGGCGCGCGGGGGCACTTGGTGGCAGGTTCGGCCCGTCTCGGGGCGGCCGATGCGTCGGCGGGCGGGGCGCCCCGCCTCAGACGGGCAGGCCGAGCGCGCGCAGGTCGGCGCGCAGGCGCTCGGCGCCGGTGAAGTGGAGCGCGACGAGGCCGGCGTCGCGCGCCGCGGCGATGTTCGCCGGGGAGTCGTCGGTGAACGCGGTGCGCGCGGGGTCCAGGCCGAACCGCTCGATGAGCAGCGCGAAGATCGCCGGGTCGGGCTTCGCCATGCCCTCCGCGCCGGAGACGAGGACGTCCTCGAGACGGTCGATGACCGGGGCCGAGCGGGCCGCCTCGTGGAAGTTCTCCGCCGACCAGTTCGTCAGTCCGAGCACCCGCACGCCGGCCGCACGCAGCTCGTCGACGATCTCGGTCGTGCCCTCGACAGGTCCGCCGAGCGAGCGTGCGAAGTTCGTCACGTAGTGGTCGAAGTCCTCGACGCGGTGGGGGTGCGTGGCCGCGAGGGCCGTGCGCGCCTCGGCGAAGGTACGTCCGGCGTCCTGCTCGTGGTTGAACGCCGGGAAGTCGATCTCGGCGTGGAAGTCGTCGAACTCCTCCCGGGTCCAGCGCTCGGCGAAGGGCTCGTACGGGTCCCACTCGACGAGGACCTTGCCCAGGTCGAAGACGACGGTGCTGATCTTCTGGGTGTGCATGTGACGGAGGTCGCCTCTCGCTCGGGGGTCGCTCCGACCCTAACGGGGGCGAAGTGGCCCGCCGGACCGGCGAGGGCGGATCATGGCCCCCATGTCGACCCCTGCCGGTACCAGCCCCTCGGTCGCGGCGACGTGGCGGGCCCGCGTCCCCGGTCTTGCCGCGGCCGTGGCCCTGGCCCTCGTGGCGACCGTGATCGGCACGGCAGCGCCGATCGTCGGGGCGCCGGTGAGCGGGGTGGTGCTCGGCGTGCTCGTCGGGGTGCTGCTGCGGCGTCGTCCCGGCACCCTCGGCCCGCTCGGGCCGGGGCTGAGAACGGCGAGCAAGCTCGTCCTGCAGGTCGCGGTCGTGCTGCTCGGCGCGCGGCTGTCCCTCGCGCAGGTGGCCGAGGTGGGGCTGGACTCCCTGCCGGTCATGCTCGGCACCGTGGGCGTGTGCCTCGCCGGCGCCGCGCTCGTGGGACGGGCGCTCGGGATCGACCACGAGCTGCGCGTCCTCATCGGCACCGGGACGGCGATCTGCGGGGCCTCGGCCATCGCGGCCGTCACGCCGGTCGTCCGCGCGCAGGGGAACAACGTCGCCTACGCGCTGTCGACCGTCTTCGCGTTCAACATCGCGGCCGTGCTCGTCTTCCCGCCGCTCGGCCAGCTGCTCGGGATGAGCGAGGAGGCCTTCGGTCTCTTCGCCGGCACCGCCGTCAACGACACCTCCTCCGTCGTCGCCGCGGCGACGACGTTCGGGCCGGTGGCGGCCGACCACGCCGTCGTCGTCAAGCTCGTCCGGACCCTGCTCATCATCCCGATCGTCATCGGGCTGGGGATCCTGGTGGCGCGCCGCGACCGCCGTCTGGCCGGTGAGGAAGCGGGGCCGCGGCCGTCGGCGATCAGGCTGGTGCCGTGGTTCCTCGTCGGCTTCCTCGTCCTGGCCGCGGTGAACAGCCTCGGGCTGGTGGCCGAGTCGTGGCACGACCCGCTGGCGACGGCGGCGACCTTCCTCATCACCGTCGCTCTCACCGCCATCGGCCTGTCCACCGACCTGCCCGCCCTGCGCGCCGCCGGCCTGCGCCCGCTCGCGTTCGGCGGCATCCTCTGGCTCCTCGTCACCGCCAGCGCCCTCGCCATCCAGTACCTCACCGGCCTCCTCTGACCCACTACTCCCCTTCCCCACCTCCCTCCCTCCCTCCCCTTCCCCACCTCCCCTTCCCCGCGACAGCCGACTTCCGCACGAGAGCCGAGTTGTGCGCGGAGGCTGTGGACTGTGCCGGCACGTCGGTGGCGCGTGGTGAGATTGGGGGACGGAGGTGAGAGACGTGCAGCAGCCAGCCCTGCTCGACGACGTCGCCGGCGTGCGCACGGTGTCGGGCGCCGAGGCTGCCGGCGTCGCGCTGCCCGTGGCGCGGGTCGCCGTCGACGTGCCGCTGCCGCACCTGGACCGCCCGTTCGACTACCGCGTCCCGCCGGAGCTGGACGACGCCGCCCAGCCGGGCACCCGCGTCTCCGTCAGGTTCGCCGGCAAGGAACGCAGCGGCTTCGTGCTCGAGCGCGTCGCCACCACCGACCACCACGGCGCGCTCGTGCCGATCCGCCGGGTGGTCTCGAACCTGCCCGTCCTCACGCCCGAGGTCGCCGCCCTCTGTCGCGCCGTCGCAGACCGGTACGCCGGGACCCTCATGGACGTCGTGCGCCTCGCCGTCCCCCCGCGCCACGCCACCACCGAGAAGGCCGTGCTCGAGGCTGCCGCGCCGGACCGCACCGGGATGACCGCCGCTCACATCCCCGGCACTGCCTGGGACGACTACGTCGGTGGCCCCGCGTACGTCCGCCGGCTCGCCGCCGGGGAGTCCCCGCGCGCGGTGTGGTCTCCGCTCCCCCGGCACGAGGCCGACGCTCCCGACCGGCTCGCCGCGATCGCCGAGGCGGCAGCCGCCACCCTCACGTCCGGGCGCGGGGTGCTCGTCGTCGCCCCTGCCGCCCGCGACGTCGAGGAGCTCACCGAGGCGCTCAAGGCCGCACTCCCGGGCGAGCCGGTGGTGGCTCTGCAGGCCGACCACGGGCCCTCGCGCCGCTACCGGGCCTTCCTCCAGGTGCTCACCGGCCGTGCGCGCGTCGTCGTCGGCACCCGCGCCGCCGCGTTCGCCCCCGTCCGTCGGCTCGGCCTGGTCGTGTGCTGGGACGACGGCGACGACGTGCTCGCCGAGCCGCGTTCGCCCTACCCGCACGCCCGGGAGGTGCTCACGCTCCGCGCCGCCCAGGAGCAGGCCGGCGTGCTGCTCGCGAGCTGGGCCCGCAGCGTGGAGAGCGCACTGCTGGTCGCCTCCGGCTGGGCGCACTCGGTCGCGGCGTCGCGGGCCACCGTGCGCGAGCGTGCCCCACGTGTCGAGGCTCCGGGCGACGTCGACCTCGCCCGCGAGGGACCGGCGGCAGGGGCGCGGATCCCGCGCCCGGCATGGGAGCTCGTGCGCAAGGCGCTCGAGCACGGTCCGGTTCTCGTCCAGGTCCCCCGCGCCGGGTACCTGCCCGTCGTCGCGTGCCAGCGTTGCCGCGAACCTGCCCGCTGCCGGGAGTGTCACGGTCCGCTCCAGCTCGCCGGCCGGGGCGGCGTGCCCACGTGCCGCTGGTGCGGGCGGCCCGACCGGACGTGGGCCTGCCCGACGTGCCGCGGCACCGAGCTGCGCGCGCGGCGGGTCGGGTCGGCCCGTACCGCCGAGGAGCTCGGCCGGGCCTTCCCGAAGGTGCCGGTGGTCCTCTCCGGCGCCCGCGCGGACCACGGCGTCGTGCGTGAGGTCGACGACCGTCCGCGCGTCGTCGTCGCCACACCCGGCGCCGAGCCGGTCGCGCGAGGCGGCTACCAGGGCGCCCTGCTCCTCGACGCCGCCGCTGTCTCGGGCCGTCAGGAGCTCGACGCCGAGCCCGAGGCGCTCCGCCGCTGGATGGCCGCTGCGGCACTGGTGCGCCCTGCGTCCGCCGGTGGCCGGGTGATGCTCCTCGGCGATCCCGCGCCGGTCCCCGCCCAGGCGCTCGTGCGCTGGGACCCCGCCGGCTTCGCCGAGCGGGAGCTCGCCCAGCGCCAGGAGCTACGACTGCCTCCCGCCAGCCGGATGGCCGCTGTATGTGGCACCTCACGCGCCGTCGCCGGCCTCCTGCGCCACCTCGAGCTGCCCGACGGCGGTGAGGTGCTCGGTCCGGTGCCGTGGTCGCAGGACGAGGTCCAGGCGCTCGTGCGCTCCGACCTCGCCCAGGGCGCGCGGCTCACCCGCGCCCTCGCCGTGGCTGCCGCCGTCCGCAGCGCACACAAGGAACCCGACCCGGTCCGCATCCAGGTCGACCCCCCGGAGCTCTGACCGGCACGCCGAGCGACCACAGCCGCACCCTCACCCGCCGACAGCCGAGTTCCGCCCGACAGCCGACTCACGAGGGTTCAGGCATCGACCGCTCCGATCGGAGGAGCGGGCTGGAACCTGCGGAATCGGCGCCGTCCGGCAGAAGTCGGCTCTCGCGACCAACTCCGCTCTCGGGCAGAAGTCGGCTCTCGTGCGCAACTCCGCTCTCGTGCGCAACTCCGCTCTCGCGACCAACTCCGCTCTCGCGACCAACTCCGCTCTCGCGACCAAGTCGGCTCTCGTGCGGAAGTCGGCTCTCGCGGGGCGGGTGGAGGGGGTGAGGCGGGTGAGGAGGCGGGCGGGGGTGGGCGGGTCAGCTGATGGCGGCGCGGAGCTGGTCGACGCGGTCGGTGCGCTCCCAGGTGAAGTTCTCCAGCTCGCGGCCGAAGTGGCCGTAGGCGCTCGTGTCGCGGTAGATCGGCCGCTTGAGGTCGAGGGCGTCGACGATGGCGGCGGGCCGCAGGTCGAAGACCTCGCGGATCGCGGCCTCGATCCGGGCGACCGGGACGGTCTCGGTGCCGAACGTCTCGACGTACAGGCCCACGGGGTGCGCCTTCCCGATCGCGTACGCGACGTGCACCTCACAGCGGCGGGCGAGACCGGCGGCGACGACGTTCTTCGCGACCCAGCGGGTGGCGTAGGACGCCGAGCGGTCGACCTTCGAGGGATCCTTGCCGGAGAACGCGCCACCGCCGTGACGGGCCATGCCGCCGTAGGTGTCGACGATGATCTTGCGGCCGGTGAGGCCGGCGTCGCCCATCGGGCCGCCGACGACGAACTGCCCGGTCGGGTTGACGTAGAGCGTGTGCCCGGCGGTGTCGAGCGCGCCGGCGTGCTCGGCGAGCACGGGGGCGACGACCTCGGCGGCGACGGCCGACTGCAGCCACGCGCTCGTGACGTCGGCGTCGTGCTGGGTGGACACGACGAGGGAGTCGAGTGCGACCGGTCGGTCGCCGTCGTAGGCGATGGTCACCTGGGTCTTGCCGTCGGGCCGCAGGCCCGGGACGATCCCCTCCTTGCGCACCCGGGCGAGACGCTCGGCGAGCCGGTGGGCGAGCCAGATCGGCAGCGGCATGAGCTGGGCGGTGTCGTCGCTCGCGTAGCCGACCATGAAGCCCTGGTCGCCGGCGCCCTGGTCGTCGTAGGGGTCGTGCGTCTCGCCGGTCCGGTTCTCCCAGGACTTGTCGACGCCGCTGGCGATGTCCGGCGACTGCTGCCCGATCGACACCTGGACGCCGCACGAGTGCCCGTCGAAGCCGATCGCGGAGGAGGTGTAGCCGATCGCGTTGACCTCGGCGCGCACGATCTGCGGGATCTCGACGTACGCCTCGGTGGTCACCTCGCCGGCGACGGTCACCAGACCTGTCGTCACGAGGGTCTCGACGGCGACCCGGGCGTCCCGGTCCTCCCGGAGGATCGCGTCGAGGATGGAGTCGGAGATCCGGTCACAGACCTTGTCGGGGTGACCCTCGGTCACCGACTCGGACGTGAACAGACGCAGGCTGGCGTTGGAGGTCACCGATCGATCCTAGTCGTGCTTGTCAGCGCAGCCGCGGGACGATGAGGTCCCACAGGCCGCGCGCGACGTCGTGCTTGGTCCCGGCGGCCGCCCCCACGGCGGCGCCGTCCGGGCCGAGGACGGTGACGGCGTTGTCGACGTCACCGAATCCCCGGCCCTTGCCCACCGCGTTGACGGCGAGCAGGTCCGCCCCCTTGCGCCGCGCCTTGGCGCGGCCGAGCTCGAGCACCTCGTCCGGGTCCCCCGTCTCGGCGGCGAAGCCGACGACGACGAGGTGGTCGCGGGGGCGGGCCGCGACGGTGGCGAGGATGTCAGGGTTCTGGACGAGGTCGAGGACCTCCGGGGCCCCCTCCCCCTTCTTGATCTTGCGCTCCGCGGTGGTGCGCGGGCGGAAGTCGGCGACGGCGGCGGCCATGACGAGGACGTCGGCGTCGGCGGTCGCGTCGTCGACGGCGGCGGCGAGCTCGGCGGTCGTCTCGACGTCGGTCACCTCGACGGCGGGGTGCGCGGCGAGCGCGCGGGCGGAGGCGTCGACGGACGCGGCGATCAGGCGCACCCGGGCGCCGCGGCGGGCCGCCTCGACCGCGATCTCCACGCCCTGGCGCCCGGAGGACCGGTTGCCGAGGAAGCGCACGGGGTCGAGCGGCTCGCGGGTGCCGCCCGCGGTGACGACGACGGTGCGCCCGGCGAGGTCCTGCGGCGCGAGGAGCGCGAGGGCGGCGGCGGTGATCGTCGCCGGCTCGGGCAGCCTGCCGGGTCCGGAGTCGGTGCCGGTGAGGCGCCCGGAGTCCGGCTCGAGGACGGTGACGCCCCGGGCGCGCAGGGTCGCGACGTTCGCGACGGTCGCCGGGTGCAGCCACATCTCGGTGTGCATCGCCGGGGCGAGGAGCACCGGGGCGGTGACGGTGAGCAGCGTCGTCGTCAGGAGGTCGTCCGCACGCCCGGAGGCGGCCCGGGCGAGCAGGTCGGCGGTGGCGGGGGCGACGACGACGAGGTCGGCGCTGCGACCGAGGGCGACGTGGTCGACCTCGGTCGCGCCGTCGAAGACGCTCGTCGTCACGGGTTCACCGGACAGCGCCTCCCACGTGGGGCGCCCGACGAACTCGAGGGCGGCCGCGGTGGGGATGACCCGCACCCGGTGGCCCGCCTCGCGCAGTGCGCGCAGGACGAGAACCGCCTTGTACGCGGCGATGCCGCCGGTCACCCCGAGCAGCACGCGCAGGCCGCCCGTGTGCGTCATGTCAGCCCTCGGTCGGGGTGACCTGCAGCAGCCCCTCGTTGATCTCGCGGAGCGCGATCGACAGCGGCTTGTCGGTCTGCGCGTGCGGGACGAGCGGGCCGACGAACTCGAGGAGACCCTCCTGGAGCTGGGCGTTGTACGCGTTGATCTGACGGGCGCGCTTGGCGCCGTAGATGACGAGGGCGTACTTGGAGTCCGCGGCCTCGAGCAGCTGGTCGATCGGCGGGTCGGTGATGCCTTCGGGCTGGGCAACGGTTCCGGACAATGGTCACCTCACGTGATTCTGGTGGCGGGCGGCGTCCCGGACCCGGGACACGCGCAACGGTCAAGTCTACTCGGTCGGCAGGCCCATGAGGGAGACGAGCTCGTCCGTGGCGCGTGTCACGACGTCGTTGACGACGACGTCGTCGAACTCCCCCGCCGCGGCGAGCTCCTCCCGGGCGGTGCGCAGCCGACGCTCGCGCTCCTCCGGACCCTCGGTGCCCCGGCCGAGCAGCCGGCGCTCGAGCTCCTCGAACGACGGCGGCGCGAGGAACACGAAGTGGGCGTGCGGCATGGTCCGGCGGACCTGGCGCGCGCCCTGGAGGTCGATCTCGAGCAGCGCGGGCTGTCCGCTGCTCAGCTGGGCCTCGACAGGTCCGCGCGGCGTGCCGTAGCGGTTGCGGCCGTGCACGACGGCCCACTCGAGGAGCTCGTCCTCGGCGACCATGCGGTCGAACTCGGCGTCCGAGACGAAGTGGTAGTGGACGCCGTCGACCTCTCCCGGGCGCGGTGCCCGGGTGGTCGCGGAGACCGAGAGCCACACCTGCGGGTAGCGGCGGCGGATGTCGGCGGAGACGGTGCCCTTGCCGACGGCGGTGGGGCCGGCGAGGACGGTGAGGCGTGACTCGGCAGCTGGGGAGTGGGCCGCCACGGTCACCCGAAACGCTCGACGAGGGCGGTGACCTGGTTGTGGCCGAGGCCACGCACGCGCCGGGACTCGGAGATGCCGATCTCGGCCATGATCGTGCGGCTCTTGACCTTCCCCACGCCGGGGAGGGACTCGAGGAGCTCGACGACGCGCATCTTGCCGAGCGCCTCGTCGTCGCCGGCGTCCTTGACCACCTGGGAGAGGGAGGTCTGGGAGTACTTCAGCCGGTTCTTCACCTCGGCTCGGCGGTTTCGGGCGGCAGCGGCCTTGGCCAGGGCGGCGGCGCGCTGCTCGGGAGTCAGTGACGGGAGGGCCACGGGGATCACCTCGGAGGGGGACGGAGGGGGCTGGGAGGGACGGTCCTTGGGGGAAAGGTACCGACCGTCAGCCTCAGTGTGCCAGGACCTGCGGGGTCGTTGAGCGGATGGTCACCGACCGAGGGCGGCGCGGACCTCGGCCGTGGCGTCCTCGACGGCCCGGAGGAGCCCGTCCGGCCCGGCCGCGAGGACCGCTCGCGAGGTGCTCGCGAGGACGGCGCGCTCGGCGCCGGCGAACACCTCGGTGACCTCGGCGCGGCCGGCGCCCTGGGCACCGAAGCCGGGCGCGAGCAGCGGGGCGCGGGAGGCCGCGAGGTCGATGCCGAGCTCGCGGACCGCCGGGCCGACCGTCGCGCCGACGACGAGGCCGACCGACCCGAGGCCCTGAGCCGCCGGCCCGGCGGCGTTGAGCGCGCCGACGCCGTCGACGACGCCGGCCGCGACCGACCGCCCGTCCGGGCCGACGGCGTGCTGGACGCCCGCGCCCTCCGGGTTGGAGGTGAGAGCGAGGACGAACACCCCGCGGCCGGTCGCGTGGGCGAGCTCGACGGCAGGAGCGAGCGAGCCGAGCCCGAGGTACGGGGAGAGGGTGACGGCGTCGGCGGCCAGCGGCGCGCCGTCGGCGAGGTAGGCCTGGGCGTAGCCGGCCATCGTCGAGCCGATGTCGCCGCGCTTGACGTCCAGGACGCTGAGCGTGCCCGTCCCCCGGCACCCCCCGAGCACCTCCTCGAGCGCGGCGACGCCCGCCGAGCCGTGCCGCTCGAACAGCGCGGACTGCGGCTTGAGCGCCGCCACCCGGCCGCCGAGCGCCTCGACGACGCGCAGCGCGAACTCACGCAGCCCGGCGGCGTCGTCGCCCAGCCCCCACGCGGCGAGCAGCCCGGGGTGCGGGTCGATGCCGACGCACAGCGGGCCGTGCTCGTCCATCGCGGCCGCGAGCCGCGTGCCGAAGGGCGTCACCGGACGCCCCGGGCCGCCCGGGCGGCGTCGTGCTCCTGGAGGGAGGTCACGGTCATCGGGCCGAGTCCGGCGGCCTCGATCGCCTGGACCGCGGCGGAGAGCTCCTGCATCGTCGTGATGATCGGCTTGTCGGCCGCCGTCGTCGCGGTGCGGATCTCGTAGCCGTCGGCGCGGGCGCCCTGGCCGGAGGGGGTGTTGACGACCATGTCGACCTGGCCGGTCTCGATGAGGTCGACGACGGTCGGCTCCCCGTTCGGGCCGCGCCCGGCCGAGGCCTTGCGCACGACCTCGGCGGCGATGCCGTTGCGGCGCAGGACTGCCGCGGTGCCGGAGGTGGCGAGGATCTCGAAGCCGAGGCTCTGCAGCCGGGCGACCGGGATCGCCAGCGCCCGCTTGTCGCGGTCGGCGACCGAGACGAACACCCGGCCCGAGGTCGGCAGCCCGCCGTAGGCGGCCGCCTGGGACTTGGCGAAGGCCCGCGGGAAGTCGACGTCGTAGCCCATGACCTCACCGGTCGAGCGCATCTCCGGCCCGAGGACGGTGTCGACCACCGAGCCCTCCCGGGTGGCGAAGCGCTTGAAGGGCAGGACCGCCTCCTTGACTGCGATCGGCGCGTCGAGGTCCAGCCGGGTCGCGTCGTGCTCGGGCAGGATCCCCCGCTCGCGCAGCTCGGCGATTGTCGCCCCCGCCATGACGAGCGAGGCGGCCTTGGCCAGCGGCACGCCGGTCGCCTTGGCGACGAAGGGCACCGTGCGCGAGGCGCGCGGGTTGGCCTCGATGACGTAGAGGACGTCGGAGACGAGCGCGAACTGGATGTTGATGAGGCCGCGCACCCCGACACCCGCGGCGATCGCCCGGGTGGACTCGGCGATCCGCACGATCTCCCGCTCGGAGATCGTCACCGGCGGCAGGACGCACGCGGAGTCCCCGGAGTGGATGCCGGCCTCCTCGATGTGCTCCATGATGCCGCCGAGGAAGAGCTCGGAGCCGTCGTAGATCGCGTCGACGTCGATCTCGGTCGCGTCGTCGAGGAACCGGTCGATGAGAAGGGGACCGCTGCCGTCGCCGATGGCGGTCCGCGCGGCGTAGTCGCGCAGCTGCTCGACGCCGTAGACGATCTCCATCCCGCGCCCGCCGAGGACGTAGGAGGGCCGCACGAGGACGGGGTAGCCGATCCGCTCGGCGATCTCCAACGCCTGCTCCAGGGTGGTCGCCGTGCCGTACGCCGGGGCGGGCAGGCCCGCACGGTCGAGGACGGCGCCGAAGCGGCCACGGTCCTCCGCGGCGTCGATCGCCTCGGGCGGGGTGCCGAGGATCGGCACGCCGGCGTCGGCAAGGCGCTGGGCCAGGCTCAGCGGCGTCTGCCCACCGAGCTGGACGACGACGCCGGCGACCGGCCCGACGGCGAGCTCGGCGTGGTAGACCTCGAGGACGTCCTCGAAGGTGAGCGGCTCGAAGTAGAGCCGGTCGGAGATGTCGTAGTCGGTGGACACGGTCTCCGGGTTGCAGTTGACCATGACGGTCTCGAACTGCTCGGCCAGCGCCATCGTCGCGTGGACGCAGGAGTAGTCGAACTCGATGCCCTGGCCGATGCGGTTGGGGCCCGAGCCGAGGATGATGACCGCCGGCCGCTCGCGCGGCTCGACCTCGGTCTCCTCGTCGTAGGAGGAGTAGTGGTACGGAGTCTGGGCGGCGAACTCGGCGGCGCACGTGTCGACCGTCTTGTAGACGGGGCGCAGCCCGTAGGCGTAGCGCACCTCGCGCACGGTGTCGTCCGACAGCCCGCGCAGCTGGCCGATCTGCACGTCGGAGAAGCCGTGACGCTTGGCGAGGGCGAGCACCTCAGGGGTGAGCGCCGGGGCCTGGCGCACCTCGTCGGCGATCTCCTCGATGAGGACGATCTGGTCGAGGAACCACGGGTCGATGGACGTCGCGGCGAACAGCTCCTCGACGGTCGCGCCGCCGCGGACGGCCTGCTGGATGTCGACCAGCCGGCCCGCGGTCGGGGTGCGCACCGACTCCAGGAGCGCGGCGGTCCGCTCGGCGTCGGGCGCCTCTCCCTGCCAGTGGAAGACGCTGTCCTTGGTGTCGAGGGACCGCATCGCCTTCTGCAGCGCCTCGGCGTAGTTGCGGCCCAGCGCCATCGCCTCGCCCACCGACTTCATCGTCGTCGTGAGAACGGGGTCGGCGGCGGGGAACTTCTCGAACGCGAACCGCGGCACCTTGACGACGACGTAGTCGAGCGCGGGCTCGAAGGACGCCGGGGTCGCCCGGGTGATGTCGTTGGGGATCTCCTCGAGCGTGTAGCCGATCGCCAGGCGGGCGGCGATCTTCGCGATCGGGAAGCCGGTGGCCTTGGAGGCGAGGGCCGAGGAGCGCGAGACGCGCGGGTTCATCTCGATGACGATCGTGCGGCCGGTGTCCGGCTCGACGGCGAACTGGACGTTGCAGCCCCCGGTGTCGACGCCGACCTCGCGGATGACCGCGATGCCGATGTCGCGCATCTTCTGGAACTCGCGGTCGGTGAGGGTCATCGCGGGTGCGACGGTCACCGAGTCACCGGTGTGGACGCCGACGGGGTCGACGTTCTCGATCGAGCACACGACGATGACGTTGTCGGCCTTGTCGCGGATGAGCTCGAGCTCGAACTCCTTCCAGCCGAGGATCGACTCCTCGAGGAGCACCTCGGTGGTCGGTGAGTAGTGCAGGCCGGCGCCGGCGATCCGCTCGAGGTCCCCGGCGTCGTAGGCCAGGCCGGAGCCCAGGCCGCCCATGGTGAAGGACGGGCGCACGACGAGCGGGTAGCCGAGCTGCTCGGCGGCCGCGTGGCACTCCTCCATCGTGTGCGCGATGACCGAGCGCGCCGACTCCGCGCCGCACCGCTCGACGATCTCCTTGAACGCCTGGCGGTCCTCCGCGGCGTGGATGGAGGCCACCGAGGCTCCGATGAGCTCGACGCCGTACTCGGCGAGCACCCCGGCCTCGTCGAGCGCGATCGCGGTGTTGAGCGCGGTCTGCCCGCCGAGGGTGGGCAGGAGCGCGTCGGGGCGCTCCTTGGCGATGATCGTCGCGACGACCTCGGGGGTGATCGGCTCGACGTAGGTCGCGTCGGCGATCTCCGGGTCGGTCATGATCGTCGCGGGGTTGGAGTTGACGAGGATGACGCGCAGGCCCTCCTCGCGCAGCACCCGGCAGGCCTGGGTGCCGGAGTAGTCGAACTCGGCGGCCTGCCCGATGACGATCGGCCCGGAGCCGATGACGAGGACGGAACGCAGGTCGGTACGACGCGGCATCAGGCGTCCTCTCCGGTCGTCTGGGAGCGCGCCGCGCGATGGGCGGCGACGAGCTCGAGGAAGCGGTCGAACAGGTGGGCGGCGTCGTGCGGGCCGGCGGCCGCCTCGGGGTGGTACTGGACGGAGAAGGCGGGGATGTCCAGGGCGCGCAGGCCCTCGACGACACCGTCGTTGAGGCTGATGTGGGAGACCTCGACGCGGCCGAACCGCCCGTCGTCGTACGGCGCGAGGGTCACCTCCCCGACCGGGGCGTCGACCGCGAAGCCGTGGTTGTGCGCGGTGATCTCGACCTTGCCGGTGGCGCGGTCGAGGACCGGCTGGTTGACGCCGCGGTGCCCGTAGTCGAGCTTGTAGGTGCCGTAGCCCAGGGCCCGGCCGAGCAGCTGGTTGCCGAAGCAGATCCCGAAGAACGGCAGGCCGGCCGACAGGACGCCGCGCAGGACGTCGACCTCGTGGTCCGCGGTGCCCGGGTCCCCGGGCCCGTTGGAGAAGAAGACGCCGTCGGGGTGGAGGGCGACGATCTCGGCGAGCGTCGTGCGCTGCGGGACGACGTGGACGCGGGCGCCGCGCTCGGCGAGCTGGGCAGGCGTGCGCGCCTTGATCCCGAGGTCGACGGCGACGATCTCGGCCACCGGCTCCTTGCCGGCGAACTCACCGGTCGGCTCGACGACGTAGGCCTCCGGCGTGGAGACCTCCCCGGCGAGGGCGGCGCCGGACATCTGCGGCGCCTGGCGCACGAGGTCGACGAGCACGTCGAGCCCGGGACGGCCGAGGGTCATCGCCCCGGCGGGCAGCGCCGAGCCGGAGAAGATCCCGGCGCGCATGACGCCGCGGTCGCGCAGGTGGCGGGTGAGCGCCCGGGTGTCGACGTGGCAGATCCCGACGACGCCCTGCTCGCGCAGCTCGTCCTCGAACTCGTGGGTGGAGCGCCAGTTCGACGCGCGCCGGGCGGGCTCGCGCACGACGAGCCCGGCGACCCACACGCGGGCCGACTCGGCGTCCTCGGCGTTGACGCCCGTGTTGCCGATGTGCGGCGCGGTCATCGTGATGATCTGGCGGTGGTAGGACGGGTCGGTGACCGTCTCCTGGTAGCCCGTCATCGCGGTGGCGAAGACGATCTCCCCCACCGTGCGTCCTTCGGCGGCGTAGGCCTGGCCGGCGAGGACGAACCCGTCCTCGAGGACGAGCAGGGCGTCCTCACGCTGGTACCTCAACGAGATCCTCCTGTGTGCTCGGCGACGGGCTGGGCGTCGAGGACCGTTGGACGCCCGCGGAGGAACGTGGCCACGACGCGCCCTGGAAGGGTACGGCCCTGGAACGGGGTGTTGCGGCTGGTGGTCGCCTGGTGGGCGCCGTCGACGGTGACGCGCGCCGCCGGGTCGACGAGGGTGAGGTTGGCGGGCTCACCGACGGCGATCGGGCGCCCGTGACCCTCGACCCGCCCGATGCGGGCGGGCGCGGTCGACAGGACGCGCGCGACGCCGGCCCAGTCGAGCAGGCCGGGCTCGACCATCGTCTCGATGACGACCGGCAGCGCGGTCTCCAGGCCGGTCATGCCGAAGGCGGCGTCGGCCCACTCGCAGTCCTTGTCCTCCACCGGGTGGGGGGCGTGGTCGGTGGCGACGATGTCGATCGTCCCGTCGGCCAGCGCGGCGCGCAGGGCGAGGACGTCCTCCTCGGTGCGCAGCGGCGGGTTGACCTTGAACACCGGGTCGTAGCTGCGGGCGAGGTCGTCGGTGAGGAGCAGGTGGTGCGGGGTGACCTCGGCGGTGACGTCGATGCCGCGTGACTTGGCCCAGCGGACGATCTCCACCGACCCCGCCGTCGAGAGGTGGCAGATGTGCACGCGCGAGCCCACGTGCTCGGCGAGGAGCACGTCGCGGGCGATGATCGACTCCTCGGCGACCGCCGGCCAGCCGGTGAGGCCGAGCTCGGCGGACACGACGCCCTCGTTCATCTGCGCGCCCTCGGTGAGCCGCGGCTCCTGGGCGTGCTGGGCGACGACGCCGTCGAACGCCTTGACGTACTCCAGCGCGCGGCGCATGAGGACGGGGTCCCACACGCACTTGCCGTCGTCGGAGAAGACCCGCACGCGGGCCTTCGAGGTGGCCATGGCGCCGAGCTCGGCGAGCTGCTCCCCCGCCAGACCCACGGTGACGGCGCCGACCGGCAGGACGTCCACCCATCCGGCCTCGCGGCCCAGGCGCCACACCTGCTCGACGACACCGGCGGTGTCGGCCACCGGGTAGGTGTTGGCCATCGCGTGGACGGCGGTGAAGCCGCCGACCGCCGCGGCGCGGGTGCCCGACCACACGGTCTCGGCGTCCTCGCGGCCCGGCTCGCGCAGGTGGGTGTGGAGGTCGACGAGGCCCGGCAGGGCGACCAGGCCCTCGGCGTCGACCACCTGGGTGTCGCTGTCGGCCCCGGCGGCGGCGTCGGCGCCGGTCGCGGCGATGACGCCGTCGGTGAGGAGGAGGTCGGTGGGCTCGCCGCCGAGCGGCGCGGCCCCCCGGATGAGGTAGCTGGTCACAGGGACGCTCCTGTCGTCGTGGTCGCCGGGGCGCCGGCGAGAAGGTGGTAGAGCACGGCCATGCGCACCGAGACGCCGTTGGCGACCTGCTCGACGATGGTCGAGCGCGGGCTGTCGGCGGCCTCGGCGGAGATCTCCAGGCCGCGGTTCATCGGGCCGGGGTGCATGACGATGGCGTGGTCGGGCAGGGCGGCGAGGCGCGCCCCGGTGAGGCCGTAGCGACGGTGGTACTCCTGCGGGGAGGGGAAGAACCCGCCCCCGGCGCTGGACATCCGCTCGCGCTGGACGCGGAGCATCATCACCGCGTCGGGGGCACCGGCGATCGCGTCGTCGAGGTCGTAGCGGATCTCGGCGGGCCACGTCTCGGCACCGACCGGCACGAGCGTGGGCGGGGCGACGAGCGTGACCCGCGCGCCGAGCGTCGTCAGCAGGTCGACGTTCGAGCGCGCGACCCGCGAGTGGAGGACGTCGCCGACGACGACGACCTTGAGCCCGCGCAGGTCACGGCCCCGGGACTCCCCACCCTCGGCCGCGAGGTGCCGGCGGATCGTGTAGGCGTCGAGGAGCGCCTGCGTGGGGTGCTGGTGGGTGCCGTCGCCGGCGTTGACGACCGGGACGTCGATCCAGCCGGAGTGCGCGAGGCGGTGCGGGGCGCCCGAGGCGCTGTGCCGCACGACGACCAGGTCCGCGCCCATCGCCTGCAGCGTCTGGGCGGTGTCCTTGAGCGACTCCCCCTTGGAGACGCTCGAGCCCTTCGCGGCGAAGTTGATGACGTCGGCCGACAGCCGCTTGGCGGCCGCCTCGAAGGAGATCCGGGTGCGCGTGGAGTCCTCGAAGAAGAGGTTGACGACCGTGCGCCCGCGCAGCGTGGGCAGCTTGCGGATCTCGCGGGACTGGGTCGCGGCCATCTCCGCGGCGGTGTCGAGCAGGGCGACGGCCGCGTCGCGGTCCAGGTCGGCGGCGGAGAGCAGGTGCCTCATCGGGTCTCCCCCTCCTCGGGCTTGACGATGGTGACGGCGTCCTCGCCGTCGACGTCCGCGAGGGTCACCTGGACGCGCTCGTGGCGCGAGGTCGGCAGGTTCTTGCCGACGTAGTCCGCGCGGATGGGCAGCTCGCGGTGCCCGCGGTCGACGAGCACGGCGAGCTGGACGCGCGCCGGGCGGCCGAGGTCACCGAGCGCGTCGAGCGCGGCGCGGATGGTGCGCCCGGAGTACAGGACGTCGTCGACGAGGACGACCGTCGCGCCGTCGACCCCGCCCGGGGGCAGCTCGGTGCGCAGGAGGGTGCGCGTGGGCTGGGAGCGCAGGTCGTCGCGGTACATCGTCACGTCGAGCGTGCCGAGACCGGCGCTGCCGCCGGCGGCGAGCACCCGCTCGTGGAGGCGCTGGGCGAGCGGTGCCCCGCGCGTGGGGATCCCGAGGATGACGAGCGACTCGTCCGGCTCGGTCCGTTCGAGGATCTCGTGGGAGATCCGGGTCAGCGCCCGGGAGATCTCCTGCGGCCCGAGGACGGGCACGGCTGTGCTGGGGGACATCTGGCAGTCTCCTTCCCCGCCTCACTGGACGGGCCTTAAAGGATGGGCAGATCGCAGGTCATGCTACCGGCACTCGACAGGTGTCGGACGCACCCGTCCACGCACGGGCGGGGCGCAGCCGCGCCCGGCCCCACACTCCCCCGACCACACACCCCCGCGACAGCCGACTTCCGCACGACAGCCGACTTCCGCACGAGAGCCGACTTCCGCACGACAGCGACTTCCGAGCGGACGTGGGGGTCAGGCGTGCCCGGCGTCCTCGAGTCCCGCCGCGAGGAGCTCCAGCGCGCGCAGCGTCGTCCGGTCGAGGATCTCCGCCG
This sequence comes from Georgenia sp. 311, assembly GCF_006151955.1. Lineage (NCBI taxonomy): Bacteria > Bacillati > Actinomycetota > Actinomycetes > Allobogoriellales > Allobogoriellaceae > Georgenia > Georgenia sp. 311. The sequence continues at coordinate 78,527 of NZ_VDFS01000023.1, forward strand.
GCTCCCCGTCGAAGTGGTGCTCCTCGCAGGTCGTCCCCGCGGGGGTGTGAATGGCGATGAAGACGGTGCCGACCGGCTGGTCCTCCTGCCGGTCGGGGCCGCCGACGCCCGTGACGGCCACCGCGCAGTCCGCGCCGAGCACCCGGGCGGCACCCTCCGCCATCGCGCGGGCGCACTGCTCGCTGATGACCGGCCCCTCCGGCACGCCGAGCGCCTTCTGCTTGGCCTCGACCGTGTACGTCACCGCACCCCCCGAGAACCAGCTGCCGGCCCCGGGTGCCGCGCCGAGGTGGACAGCGATCTGGCCGCTCGTGAGCGACTCCGCGGTGGCGACGGTGACCCCGCGATCACCCGCCCGTTCCCCGACGACCGAGGCCAGCTGCTCCGCTTCTCCTGTCAGTTCCTTGGTCATCGGCCGATTCTCACCGGGTCGCCGCGGGTCGGCATCCCGGGGCACCGGATGCGGCGTGTGACGCACGCCACCATGATGGCGACACCAGACCCGTACCCGGAGGACGCCATGACGACCATCCGTCCGACCGTCCAACGGCGCGGTGCCCACCAGCGGCTCGCGCTCGTCCTCGGGGTCCTGTTCGTCGTCGTCGGCATCGCCGGCTTCGGCGTCACGGGCTTCGAGGGCTGGGTGGAGCACGACCACACCCAGACGCTGGTCGTCTTCGCGGTCAACCCGCTCCACAACGTCGTGCACATCCTCATCGGCCTGCTCGGCATCCTGCTGTGGCGCACCCCGAGCGGATCGAGGACGTTCGGGTGGCTGCTCGTCATCGGGTACGGCGCCACGCTCCTGTACGGAGTGTTCGTCGTCGACAACGAGGAGGCGAACTTCCTCAACATCAACTGGGCGGACAACTGGCTGCACCTGGCCGCGGTGGTCATCGGCCTGGTCATCGCACTCCTGCCCTACCGGACGTCGGCTCAGGGAGCGGACCGATGACGGCGCCGGGCTCGGGGTCCCCGGGCGCGCGCGTCGCCGAGGCCATCGAGCAGGACGAGCGCCTCGACGCCGCCGTCCAGGCACTCAGCGGACCGGTGCAGGTCCTCGCCTCCGTGCCCGGGCGCGACCTGCTCCTCGGCAAGCCGTTGGGCCACGCGCTCCACCCGATGATGACCGACCTGCCCATCGGGTTCTGGACGAGCGCGACCGTGCTCGACCTGCTGCCCGTCCCCGGCGGGCGCCGCGCGTCGCAGCGGCTCATCGCACTCGGCCTCATGGCGGCGGTACCGACGGCACTGAGCGGCTGGGCCGAGTGGGGCCAGGTCAAGGACCCCGGGTCACGCCGCGCGGGCGTGGTCCACGCCGGCGCCAACGGCGCGGCCGCGGTCCTGTTCGCCGGGTCCTGGCTCGCTCGCCGCTCCGGCCGGCACCGCAGCGGTGTGGTTCTCGGCGGTCTCGGCGCGCTCGCCGCGTCGGCCGGAGGGGCGCTCGGCGGTCATCTGGCCATCGGGAAGAAGGTGGGCAGCACCTTCACCGCGACCGCGTCCGCCTAGCGCTCGCCGCGCGCCGAGGAGGCGTCGTCGTCCGTGGGCTCGACCTGGGCGGACGCGCCGTCCTCCTGCGCGGTGGCCGTCTCGTCGCTGTCGACGACGGTGGCGTCGACAGCGGTGTCGTCGTCCGCGGTCTCCGGACCGTGGCCCGGCAGCCAGATCTCCTCGTCCTGCCCGCGGGTGCGCCGCCCGATGCGGATGTAGAAGGCGAAGGCGACGAGGAAGACGAGGATCGAGGTCCACACGTTGAGCCGCAGGCCGAGGACGGTCTCGGCCGTGTCGATCCGGAGGTACTCGATCCAGACGCGTCCGGCGGTGTAGAGCATGACGTAGAGCCACATCACCCGGCCGTGGCGCAGGCGGAAGCGACGCTCGGCCCAGAGCAGGACTCCGACCATCGCGAGGTTCCACACCATCTCGTACAGGAAGGTGGGGTGGAAGAGGAGCGCGGGGTCGGTGTAGCCGGAGACGCGGTGCGCGGCGTCGATCTCGAGACCCCACGGGAGGGTGGTGGGCGCTCCGTAGAGCTCCTGGTTGAAGTAGTTGCCGAGGCGGCCGATGGCCTGGGAGACCAGGAGCGCCGGGGCGGCGGCGTCGGCGAAGGGCGCCAGACGCAGCCCGCGACGACGCAACGCGATCCAGGCGCCGAGGGCCCCACCCATGATCGCGCCCCAGATGCCCAGCCCGCCGTTCCAGATCTCGATGATCCGGGCGGGATCACCGTTCTCGCCGAAGTAGGCGTCCGGCGAGGACACGACGTGGTAGATCCGGGCGCCGATGATCCCGAAGAGGACCATCCAGAGCGCGACGTCGACCGCCGTGTCCTTCGGGCCGCCCTTCGCCGAGTAGCGCCGGTCGAGGATCCACCAGCCGGCGACGATCCCGAGGCCGATCGCGATGGCGTAGGCACGGATCGGCAGCGGGCCGAGCCACCACTCGGCAACGGCGGGGCTCGGGATCGAGGCGGGGAGCATCAGCACGGGGGCAGCCTAACCGGCGTGACCGACACGGTGGGCCCGGCTTCCGGGACGCCGCGAGGACGACGACGGAGGGCCGACCCGCGGAAGTTCGCTCTCGCGCACAAGTCGGCTCTCACGCACAAGTCCGCTCTCGCGCGAAAGTCCGCTCTCGCGTACAAGTCCGCTCTCGCGCACAAGTCCGCTCTCGCGCACAAGTCCGCTCTCGCGCACAAGTCCGCTCTCGCGCACAAGTCCGCTCTC
>NZ_VDFS01000023.1:81641-90161 GCF_006151955.1 Georgenia sp. 311
GGCGCCGAGGGCCTTGAGACCGGCCCGCTCGTCCGGGTCCTGCAGGGTGCGGACGAGGGCGGAGCCGACGATGACGCCGTCGGCGTACTCCGCGACCTCCGCGGCCTGCGCGCCCGTCGAGACCCCCAGGCCCACGCACACCCGCTCGGCGCCGGCCGCACGGGTGCGGGCGACGAGGTCACGGGCGTGGGTGTCGACCGAGCTGCGCACGCCGGTGACCCCCATGGTGGAGGCGGCGTAGACGAAGCCGCGGGAGGCGGCGGCGGTCATCGCGAGCCGCTCGTCGGTGGAGCTCGGGGCGACGAGGAAGACCTTGTCGAGGTCGTGCTCGTCGGCCGCGGAGATCCACGCGCCGGCCTCGTCGGGGATGAGGTCGGGGGTGATGAGCCCCCCTCCCCCGGCGTTGGCGAGGTCGCGCGCGAAACGGTCGACGCCGTAGCGCAGCACGGGGTTGTAGTAGGTCATGACGAGCACGCCGGCGCCGGTGGCGGACACCTGCTCGACGGCGCGCACGACGTCGCTCACCCGTGTGCCCTGCGCGAGGGCCTGGGTGGTGGCGTGCTGGATGACCTCGCCGTCCATGCCCGGGTCGGAGTACGGCAGGCCGAGCTCGACGAGGTCGGCTCCCGCCGCGACCGCGGTCCGCGCCGCGGCGATCGACCGCTCGACGGTCGGGAAGCCGACCGGCAGGTACACGACGAGTGCCTTGCGGCCCTCGGCGAGGGCGGCGTCGATCGCCTCGGCGGACCGCCGGCCCGCCACCGTCCTCGTCTGCTCCTCGCTCACAGCTCCACGCTTCCCGTCGCCTCGTAGCCGGCGCCGTCGATGGCACCGGTCTTCGCCTCGTCCTGCGGCCCGGCGGCCTTCTCGTCCAGCAGCCCGAACCAGGCGGCCGCGGACTCCACGTCCTTGTCCCCGCGCCCGGAGAGGTTGACGAGGATGGTCGGGGCGGGCTCGCCCGCCGCCGCGGCGGCGCGCCCGATCTCCAGGGCGCCGGCCAGGGCGTGGGAGCTCTCGATCGCCGGGATGATGCCCTCGGTCCGGCACAGGAGGCGGAAGGCCTCCATCGCCTGCGCGTCGGTGACCGGGACGTACTCGGCGCGGCCGAGGTCCGCGAGCCACGCGTGCTCGGGACCGACGGCCGGGTAGTCCAGTCCGGCGGAGATCGAGTGCGACTCGACGGTCTGGCCGTCCTCGTCCTGCAGGAGGAAGGTGTGGGCGCCGTGCAGCACGCCCGGGGTGCCCGCGCTGATCGAGGAGGCGTGGCGCCCTGTCTCGACGCCGTCACCGGCGGCCTCCAGGCCGACGAGGCGCACGCCCTCGTCGTCGAGGAACGCGTTGAAGATCCCGATGGCGTTGGAGCCGCCGCCCACGCACGCGCAGACGACGTCGGGCAGCGCGCCCGTGAGGTCGAGCACCTGCTCGCGGGCCTCCTCGCCGATGATCTTCTGCAGGTCGCGGACCATCCCCGGGAAGGGGTGCGGCCCGGCCGCGGTACCGAAGACGTAGTTGGTCGTCTCGACGTTCGTCACCCAGTCGCGGAACGCCTCGTTGATCGCGTCCTTGAGAGTCCTGGACCCGCTGGAGACCGGGACGACCGTGGTGCCGAGCAGCTCCATGCGGGCGACGTTGAGCGCCTGGCGGCGCACGTCCTCCTCGCCCATGTAGATGACGCACTCGAGGCCGAGGAGCGCCGCCGCGGTCGCGGTGGCCACCCCGTGCTGACCGGCGCCCGTCTCGGCGATGACGCGCTTCTTGCCGAGCTTGCGGGTGAGCAGCGCCTGGCCGAGCACGTTGTTGATCTTGTGCGAGCCGGTGTGGTTGAGGTCCTCGCGCTTGAGGATGATCCGGGCGCCGCCCGCGTGCTCGGCGAAGCGCGGCACCTCGGTGATGATGCTCGGGCGCCCGGTGTAGGTGCGGTGCAGCTCGGCGAGCTCGGCCTGGAAGGACGGGTCCTCCCGCAGCTCCTGCCAAGCGGTGTCGAGCTCGTCGAGCGCGGCGACGAGCGCCTCGGCCACGAACCGGCCGCCGAACCGCCCGAAGTACGGACCCTCGGCGCCGGACAGGCTCACGGGCGCACCGCCCGGACGGAGGGGTGGGCACCGGCGGCGACCATGTCGGCCACGGCCTGGCGCGGGCTGCCCTGGGTCACCAGCGCCTCCCCGACGAGGACGACGTCGGCGCCAGCGCGGGCGTAGTCGAGGACGTCGTGGGGGCCGCGAACACCCGACTCGGCGACCTTGAGCAGACCGCTGGGGATGACGTCGACGACGGTGCTGAACACCGACCGGTCGACCTCGAGGGTGTGGAGGTTGCGGGCGTTGACCCCGATGACGCGGGCGCCGGCGTCGACCGCGCGCTTGGTCTCCTCGCGGTCGTGCGCCTCGACGAGGGCGGTCATGCCCAGGGAGTGGACGCGCTCGACGAGCGAGGTGAGCACGGTCTGCTCGAGCGCCGCGACGATGAGGAGCACGAGGTCCGCGCCGTAGGCGCGCGCCTCCCACACCTGGTAGGGCGTGACGACGAAGTCCTTGCGCAGGACCGGGACGTTGACCGCTGCGCGCACGGCGCCGAGGTCCTCGAGCGAGCCGCCGAAACGACGCCGCTCGGTGAGCACGCTGATCGCGCTCGCGCCACCGGCCTCGTAGTCGGCCGCGAGCCCGGCGGGGTCGGCGATGTCGGCCAGCGCACCCTTGGACGGGCTCGAGCGCTTGACCTCGGCGATGACCGTCACCGCGTCCGCCCCGCCGCGCAGCGCGGCGACGGCGTCCTTGGCGACGGGCTGCTGATGGGCGCGCTCCTTGAGCGCGTCGAGCGGCGTCGCGGCCTCCCGCTCGGCGAGGTCCTCCCGGACCCCTGCGACGATGTCTTCCAGGACCGTCACCGTCTCTCCCTCCCCTTGCTTGGCCCCCATCGTAGGTGCCCCCACCGACAAGGCCGACCACAGTCCGCTGGACGGGCCACTCCCGGGCCGCGCGGCGGGCGAGGAAGTGGTGGGATGACCTCATGACCTCGCCGCGTCACCTCGACACCACCGCGACCACGCCCGTTCCCGACCGTGAGCCCGGGTGGTGGCGCTCGGCGGTCGTCTACCAGGTCTACCCGCGGTCCTTCGCCGACTCCGACGGCGACGGCGTCGGTGACCTCCAGGGCATCATCGACCACCTCGACCACATCGCCGAGCTCGGCGTCGACGTCGTGTGGCTCTCCCCGATCTACCGCTCCCCGCAGGACGACAACGGCTACGACATCTCCGACTACCAGGACGTCGACCCGATGTTCGGCACCCTCGAGGACCTCGACCGGCTCATCGCCGCGATCCACGAGCGCGGGATGAAGCTCGTCATGGACCTCGTCGTCAACCACTCCTCCGACGAGCACCCGTGGTTCCAGGACTCCCGCTCCGGCCGTGACTCCGCCAAGCGCGACTGGTACGTGTGGCGTCCGCCCCGCCCGGGGCACACCGGCGGGGAGCCGGGGGCAGAGCCGACGAACTGGCACTCCTTCTTCTCCGGCTCGACGTGGGAGTGGGACGAGGCGAGCGGGGAGTACTACCTCCACCTGTTCTCCCGCAAGCAGCCGGACCTCAACTGGGAGAACCCGCAGGTGCGCGAGGCCGTCTACGCGATGATGCGCTGGTGGCTGGACCGGGGTGTGGACGGCTTCCGGATGGACGTCATCAACCTCATCTCCAAGGCGGTCGGCCCGGACGGCGAGCTGCCCGACGGTCCCGCCAAGCCGGGCACCCGCTACGGCGACGGATCGCCGTTCTACATGAACGGGCCGCGCAACCACGAGTTCCTCCACGAGATGCACCGCGAGGTCTACGCCGACGCCGCGATCCTCGCGGTCGCCGAGACGCCGGGCGTCACCCTCGAGCACGCCCGGCTCTTCACCGACCCGGCGCGCCGCGAGGTGGACATGGTCTTCCAGTTCGAGCACGTGGGCCTGGACCACGGGCCGGGCGGCAAGTGGGACCTGCAGCCGCTGTCCCTGCCCGACCTCAAGCTCAACCTCGCCGCCTGGCAGGAGGGGCTCGCGGCCGGGTGGAACTCCCTGTACTGGAACAACCACGACCAGCCGCGGGTCGTGTCCCGGTGGGGCGACGACTCCCCGGAGTACCGGGTCGCGTCGGCCAAGACGCTCGGCACTGTGCTCCACATGATGCGCGGGACGCCCTACGTCTACCAGGGCGAGGAGCTGGGCATGACGAACGTCGGCTTCACCTCGATCGAGGACTACCGCGACATCGAGTCCCTCAACCACTACCGCGAGCAGCTCGAGCACGGCGCCGACCCGGCGGACGTGCTCGCCGGCATCGCGCCGGTGAGCCGGGACAACGCGCGCACGCCGATGCAGTGGGACGACTCCCCCGCCGCCGGCTTCACCACCGGCACCCCGTGGATCGCGGTCAACCCGAACCACACCGAGGTCAACGCGGCCGCCGCGCGGCGCGACCCGGGCTCGGTCTACCACCACTACCGGCGGCTGCACGAGCTGCGGCACACCCACGACATCGTCGTCGAGGGGAGCTTCCGCCTCCTCCTGCCCGAGCACGAGCAGGTCTTCGCCTACACCCGCACCCTCGCCGGCTCACCGACGCTGCTCGTCGTCGCCAACATGAGCTCGGAGCCGGCGACGGTCACCCTCGCGGGGCTGGCCGGCCCGCTCGCGGGCGAGGTCCTGCTCACGACGCACGACGACGGCGCCCACGCCGCGGGCGAGGAGCTCACCCTGGCGCCGTGGGAGTCGCGCGTCCTGCTCGGCTAGAGGCCGAGGACGAGCCCGAGGAGCGAGAGCAGCCAGAAGAAGGAGCCGACGGCGCCGAGCACGATGCCCAGGACCGCCGTGTAGCGGGTGGCGGTCCGGCCCCGGTTGTACGCGAGGACCCCGTTGACGCCGAGGACGACGGCGGACGCGCTCACGGCGGTCCCGAGGAGGATGACGACGACGGCCGCCACCATCGACCCGATGACCGGGGCGAGCAGGAGGAGCAGCCCGGCGATCCCGAGCCCGAGCGCCCAGGCGCCGGCCCGGTTGCCCGTGGGCGTCGTCTCGCTCATGCGTACCAGTCGGGCTGCCCGGCTCCGGGGCGGCCGGTCCGGTCGCGCGGCTGGCCGTGGCCCAGCGCGCTGAGGACGATGCTCGCGACGACGGTGAGGACGAGGACGGCCACGCCCGCGACGATCAGGCCCATCTGCCACAGCACGAGGCCGAGCGCGGTGAGGATCGCACCGAGGGAGACGCCCCAGAACATCACCCAGCCGGCGACGGTCTTGCCCTCGTTGTGGGCCGGGGCCTTGGGCGGCAGGTCGTAGTCGCGACGGGTGCCGTCGTGCGCCATGGTTCGCTTCCTCTCAGCGGTCATCATCTGGTCCAACACTAGCCGTGGTCCCGGGCGGTCGGGTCCTCGCCCCGCCCGAGGGCGTCCCAGTCGTCCATCGCGCGGACCCGCTCGTCACGCTCCGGGTCCCCTGCGGCGTCCTGCCCGGCGGTGCGCTCGAAGCGGCGCCCGGCCTGGACCGTGGGGATGCGCACGACGAGGACGGCCGCGGCGGCGACGAGCGCGCCGAGGGCGATGGTGAGGTAGGGCCACGCGGTGACCTCGGGGGTGCCGAGGGTCTCGCGGACGCCGCTCACCTGCGCGGCGGCGGTCTCCAGGCGGGGTCGCGGGTCGCGCAGGAAGCCGATGGCGGCCGCGCCGAGGGCCCCGCCGAGGACGACGAGCGCACCGGCGCACACCCGGGTGACCCAGCGGCCCCCGAGGGCCAGGGCGAGCCCGGTGGCGAGGACGGCGAGGCTCGCCGCGGTCGTGACCGGGCTCGCGTCACCGCCGGAGACAGTGACGGTGCGCTCGGCGAGCACGGTCGGGACCTCGGTGGAGCCCCAGGTCAGCGCGGACAGCGCGAAGCCGAGGACACCGAGGACGAGGACCGCGAGGACGACGCGCCCTCGGCTCACCGCTCCTCCTCGGTCCCGGGGCGCAGCGTGGCGGCGACGCGCACGGCGCGCAGCGCTGCGGCCGCCTTGTTGCGCGACTCCTCGTACTCCAGGGCGGGCACCGAGTCGGCGACGATGCCGGCGCCCGCCTGGACGCTGGCAACGCCGTCGCGGATGAAGGCGGTGCGGATGGCGATGGCCATGTCGGCGTCACCGGCGAAGTCGAAGTAGCCGATCGTCCCGCCGTAGATGCCGCGCCGGGCCGGCTCGAGGTCGTCGATGAGCTCGATCGCCCTCGGCTTGGGAGCCCCGGACAGTGTCCCTGCGGGGAACGTCGCGACGAGGCTGTCGAGGGCGGTGGACGAGGGGCGCAGCCGCCCGCTCACCGTGGAGGAGATGTGCATGATGTGGCTGTAGCGCTTGATCTCCATGAGCTCGACGACCTCGACGCTCGGCGGCTCGCACACCTTGACGAGGTCGTTGCGGGCGAGGTCGACGAGCATGATGTGCTCCGACCGTTCCTTCGGGTCGGCCAGGAGCTCCTCGGCCAGGGCGTGGTCCTCCTCGGCGGTGCGTCCGCGGGGCCGGGAGCCGGCGATGGGGAACGTCACCACCCGGCCGTCGCTCACCTTGACGAGCGTCTCGGGGCTCGAGCCGACGACGGCGAAGCTCGCCGAGCGTCCCTCGGCCGGCTCGTCGGGCAGCTGGAGGTAGTACATGTACGGGCTGGGGTTGATGGTGCGCAGCACCCGGTAGACCTCCAGCGGGTCGGCCGGGCAGTCGGTGTCGACCCGGAGGGACACGACGAGCTGGAAGACCTCACCGTCGTGGATCGCCTGCTTGGCCGCGCCCACGGCGCTCTCGAAGTCGGCCTGGCTCGTGCGGAAGCGCAGGCCCTCGTCGGACGTCGGGGCCTGCCCGCCGACCGCGGCGTGGCTGCGGGCCGGGGCGAGGAGCTGGTCCTGCATGGCGTCGAGCCGGGCGACGGCGTCGGCGTGGGCCTGGTCGACGCGCTCGTCGGTGTCGTCGAAGTTGATGGCGTTGGCGATGAGCCACACCGACCCGTCGGAGTGGTCGACGGCGGCGAGGTCGCTGGCGAGGCACAGCGCGACCTCGGGGGCGTCGATCTCGGCCGGGGCGTTGGCGCGCAGCCGGGGCTCCCACTGGCGCAGGACGTCCCACCCCAGGGAGCCGACGAGCCCGCCGGTGAGCGGGGGCAGGCCGGGCAGGGCGGGGGTGTGCAGGGCGCGGAGGGTCTCGCGCAGGACGTCGAGCACCGGTCCCTCGGTGGGCACCCCGACGGGCACGTCGCCCAGCCAGGTCGCGCGGCCACCGCGGGACAGGAGGGTCGCCCGGGAGCGGACGCCGACGAACGACCAGCGGGCCCAGGCGCCGTGCTCGGCGGACTCGAGAACGAAGGTGCCCGGACGCCCGCCGGCGAGCTGGCGGTACAGGCCCACGGGCGTGACGTCGTCGGCGAGGAGGCGGCGCACGACGGGGATGACGCGCCGTCCGTCGGCGGCGAGCTCACGGAAGGTGGCGAGGTCGGGTGACGTGGCGCCCCACTCGGTCATGACGCCTCCCCGACGACGGCGCCGAGGTCCCCGCCCGCCTCGAAGCAGCTGCGGGTGCCGGTGTGGCACGCCGGGCCGACCTGCTCGACGCGTACGAGCAGGGCGTCGCCGTCGCAGTCCAGGGCCACGGAGCGCACGTGCTGGACGTGGCCGGAGGTGTCGCCCTTGCGCCAGTACTCCTGCCGGGAGCGCGACCAGTACGTGGCGCGGCCGGTGGTGAGTGTCCGGTGGAGCGCCTCGTCGTCCATCCAGCCGACCATGAGGACCTGGTCGGTGGAGTCGTCCTGGACGACGGCGCACACGAGCCCGGAGGGGTCGCGCTTGAGCCGGGCGGCGATGGCGGGGTCGAGGCTGGGCACCAGTCGATCTTGCCAGATCGCCGGGTACGTCCGGAGCGTGCCCGTCTCACCCAGTGGGAGGCGGGCGCCCGCGGGTCTCACCCGGCGGGTGCCGCTCGCTGTGGACTCCCGCTCCTCCCTAGCGTCCGGCACGACAGCCCACGACCTCAGGAGCAGACCGATGACCCTCACCGCCACCCCCGCCACCGACCCGACGCCGCGCCTCGCCGAGATCTCCGCGAGCGGACGCTCGACCGGCTCCCTGTCGACCGCCGTCCGGGCGCGGCAGTTCGGTTTCGTCGTCGCCGAGCCCGCGTCCTTCGGCGGCACGGACGAGGGGCCCAACCCCATCGAGTACCTTCTCGGCTCGCTCAACGGCTGCGTGACGGTCGTCGTCGAGACGGTCGCCGCGGAGCTCGGCGTCGCCGTCGAGGGGGTCGAGACGCACGCCACCGGCACCCTCGACCTGCGCGGGTTCGCCGGCACCGCCGACGTCTCCCCGCACTTCCAGACGCTCACCCTCACCGTGACGCTCACGACGACGGCGGGGCCCGGCGAGCTCGCCGAGCTCCAGGCCCAGGTGCTGCGCCGATGCCCGGTGTTCAACCTCGTCCGCGACGCGGGTGTCGACCTCCGCGAGGTCTGGCAGGTGCGGCCGGCCGCGTGAC